>NZ_JAPDKO010000007.1:0-74027 GCF_030398685.1 Apilactobacillus sp. EABW-1NA | reverse complement strand
AATTAACTACTGATATCACTTATATTCCTTGCGGAAATAAGATGTTATATCTCTCTACAATAATGGATAGTTTTAATTCGGAAATCATTGCTCATAAAATTTCTAATCATCCAAATACCCAATTGGCCTTAGATACATTAAATCAATTAGGCTATTTAAATGGAGCTATTATTCATAGTGATCAAGGTTCCACTTATACTTAACGTGAATTTTATGAATTAGCACGTAAAAAAGGCGCCATCAGAAGCATGTCCCGAAAAGGCACGCCAGCTGATAACGCCATCATCGAATCATTTCACGCCAATCTAAAGACTGAAATGATATACACACAAACTAAACCTAAAGGTTTAGCGGATACAATCAAGTATGTAAATAATTATATCAAATTTTGGAATAATAAACGAATACTAACAAAATTAGGCAACCAATCACCTGTAGAATACAGAAAATCAGTTGCCCAATTAAATAGTTAGAAAGCTGCTTTTATTTATTTGTTCAAAATAATAGTTGCAGTTTCATGCGCCCTAAGCTTTTTTATTATTTAAAATTACGACGATATCCTAAATACGTTGAGACAACAAACGCTATTGGATATATAACAAAGAGAATAAAGTCGAAGTGGCCGCCCAAAATTAAGTTGAAACAAATAAGAGTCGTCATTATAGCTACTAATGTAATTAAATTTTGAATGATAAAACTTCTGATAGCTATTTTTCGTTCACTGTCGTTACTATAATCATATTCATCTAATCCATGGCGTTTCACGACGATATCCATATATGTTAATGCAATTAAAATGGCTATTGAATCTGCAAAAATCATACCAATCGCAATATCGGAAGTATCGTAAAAGTTCCCTATTCCAAGTGATACAAAGATTGAAACAAACAGAAAGATAATCAGTCCGAAAGTCACCTTGTTGGCCGCTTCAGAAATTACCTTATTAGTAAATTCATCAAACGGTTCATTAATACCGTAAACAAATTTAATCATCTTAGTAAAAAAAGATTCCTTCATATTCATTCACCTCATTTTTTAAATTGACGACAATATTGAGTATAGATTGCCACCAAAATACCAATAAAACAACCAATAAATGATGGCAAAATACTTTCGGACATTCCTAAATATCTAAACCAAACCGAAATTGGATACATAGCAAGTGACAAAGTCAATACCGTCGTGAATATTCTACTGATAATAAATCTTTTACCATAAATCTTTCGTTCTTCTTCATTATCAAATTCATAGCGATCCAATTTATTTTTTCTAATGATTCTACTCATATATGCACTTGCAATCAAATAAACAAAGGTATCAGCAATGATTAAACCATTTACTACATTCATAGGACTGAACCAACTTATCAATACCATCAATGCATATGCTGACATAAGAAGATATACCATTAACCCAATGGCGATTTTATTTCCAGCGTCGTTAATGACGTCCCTGGCAAACTCATCAAACGGTTTGCTAATTCCATAAAAATATTTAACTAGTTTTATAAACAATGATTCTTTCATCGGCTATTCCACTCCTTCATTCCAAAATAAGGTATTTAAATCTGTTTTTAGTGCTTTGGCAATGTTGAAACATAGCTTCAAGCTCGGATTGTATTCTCCCTTTTCAATCAAACTTAACGTTTGGCGGGAGATACCAACAGACTTCGCCAGATCCTTTTGCTGCACATTTTCCTTTATGCGTATTTCTCTAACACGATTTTCCAAAATGTTACTCCCCTGATTATCCTGTGATTTTTATATTAATTTAGGTAATATATATGTTCCATATGTAAACTATATATTACATGTAAATAAAAAACAAGTAATTATTGCAAATAAAAAAACGACAATTTCTGTGCACCGCACCCCAAAGTTTGTACAAAACTTTGGGGTGTTTTTTTGTGTCTTATTTATGATATGGACTGCCTTCATTAATCATGAAGGCACGATAAATTTGCTCGGTTAATACCAAGCGCATCAATTGATGCGGCAAAGTAAAACGACCAAATGAAATTTGAGTGTCAGCACGTTTTAAAACCTTTGGTGCTAAACCAAGTGATCCACCGATTACAAAAGTGATATCTGAATGACCATATGTGGCCAACTTATCAATTTCTTTGGCGAATTCTTCAGATGCACGCTCTTTTCCAAGAATAGCTAGCGCATATACATACTCCTTGTCAGCAATCTTATCTAATATTCTGGTTCCCTCTTTATCCATGACATCTTGCATCTCAGATTCACTAAGGGATTCAGGCGCTTTCTCATCTGGAACTTCAATAATCCGAAACTTACAAAAACGTGATAAACGCTTGCTGTACTCATCAATTCCGGACTTAAAATACTTTTCTTTTAATTTTCCAACCACAACTAGTTTAATATTCATTTGTGAAATCTCCTTTTTGAATTTTAGAAACACTATATTTAGTATGTGGAAATGTTGTTAACTACTACTAATATTGTCCACAGATTGTCAAGGCTTTTCACGAGTTATCCACAACTGTGTATATGCCATTTTAACCCGTGTAACACTCAATAAATACTGCAACATAGGCGTTTAACAGCACCACGTTTTCCGTGTAACTTTCTTTTCCACAATGTTATCCACAGAGTTATCCACATGAGGTGGAAAACTAAAAAATGGCGATAATTATTGATTTTTCGGGCATATATATAGATCAAAAAAATTTTAATTCTTCTAGTTATACACCGAATGTATGTTTTTTTCTTTGTGAAAAGTTTTGGATTAAAATTTCACAAAGATTATTATACAAAATTAAGTAATCGTTCGTAAAATTTTATATAAAAAAGCGTTGAATTTAATCAACGCTCTCATAAATAAATGGTAATTATTTAGTTGGTAATTCGCCTTCAACGATTTGGTCTAACGTTGTCATAGAAGGAATAAAGAACACGTTACCAGTCACTGGATCAGAGAAATCTAGTAAGCGGTCGGATTGCCCAAACATGTTTTCAAGCATGCGCTTAGTAACTGTCCAATGTCTAGCATAACCAATGAAGTATGTTCCAGTCTTACCTGAACTAGGATCTGAGAATGGGACATTCATTCTGACAATCTTGTGTTCAACACCATCGTCGTTATCTTGAGATGCGACGTTATGAGAATTTTCCAATTTTTCGTCATCTTCTAGTTCCAAGTCCGAGTATTTCTTTCTACCGATAGCCTTTTCTTGGTCTTCAGTCTTTAATGCATTCCAAGCATCCATGTTGTGGATGTATTTTTGGGCAAATGCGTATGAACCATTTTCAAAGTCAGGATCTTCATCCCCAATAATAGCGTATCCTGATGCCTTTTGAATTTCAGGATTTTCAGTCCCATCAACAAACCCGATGATAGCTCGACCTTCAAAATATCTAAATCCCTTTGTTTCATCTTCAACGGTTGCAAAATCACGGTAGTAATTTCTAATTTGACTAGCAACTTCATATACAACTGCTTCTGAATCTGCACGAATGTGGATAAATAAATCGGCTGGTGTTGATGGTGAAGTATATTTAGGTCCCTTCACTGGTTTAAAGTCCTCTAATTCTTGTGGCTTCTTCGCGTCAGCAAATAGATAATCCCATGCTGAGTTAGAGAACCCAAACGCTACTTTCAAATGTTCTTCCGGATATCTGATATTCATTGAACGTAAAATGGCTTGTTCTCTAGATACTAATTCGACAACTTTTTCACGGTCATCGTCGGCGTTACTTCTATTAATAGTTAATGTCGTAAATAATACATTTTTTCCCGCATCTTTATATACATCTTGTGCGTCAGTAGGATCGAATGGCATGGTAGTACCTTCTTTCATTATTTATAATGATTATAAACTAATAATCAATATTATTATAACTCATTTTAAACATGATGAACGATAAAAATTAAAAAAATCATTAAAATTTTGAGCATATATTATCATAAGTTTTTATTTAGCATTACAATGTTGGTGTATAAACATAAAGGGGGAATTATTCATGACCAAACTAACTACTGATGAAGGTCAACCATGGGCAGATAATAATCATTCATTAACTGCCGGAAATCGTGGCCCTGTTTTATTACAAGACTACCAATTAATTGAAAAATTAGCTCACTTTAACCGTGAACGTATTCCAGAAAGAGTAGTCCACGCTAAAGGTGCCGGTGCTAAGGGGGGGTTCACTCTTACCCGTGACATGAGCGATTATACAAAAGCAGACTTGTTCAACGGTAAAGGCAAGCAAACACCTCTTACCATTCGTTTCTCTGAAGTTGCTGGTGAATTAGGTTATCCTGATACCATCAGAGATGTGCGTGGTTTCGCAATGAAGTTCTACACTAATGAAGGAAATTACGACATCGTTGGTAACAATACACCTATCTTCTTTGTTAATGATCCTTTGAAGTTCCCAGACTTCATTCACTCACAAAAACGTGACCCTGCTACCCATCTTCGTTCAGAAGACATGCAATGGGACTTCTGGTCACACTCACCTGAATCACTTCACCAAGTAACCTATTTAATGGGTGACCGTGGTAACCCTGCTAGCTACGCTAACATGAATGGTTACGGTTCACATACATTCAAGTGGGTTAACGCCAAAGGAGAAGCTTATTGGGTTAAGTACCACTTCATCTCAGAACAAGGCGTTAAGAACATGACCGAAGACCAAGCCTCCAAGGTCGCTTCTGAAAACACTGACTACTTAATTCAGGATTTATATGACCGTATTAAGAATGGTGACTACCCTAAGTGGAAAGTATGTGTCCAATTAATTCCTTATGAAGAAGGATTAAACTACAAATACGACATTTTTGATGTTACTAAGACCGTTTCTCACAAGGACTACCCACTACAAGAAATCGGTGAATTCGTATTAAACGAAAACCCTGAAAACTACTTCAATGATGTTGAAGAAGCATCATTCTCTCCTGCTAACCTAGTTCCAGGAATCGAACCTTCAATGGATAAACTATTACAAGGTCGTTTATTTGCTTATAAAGACGCCGCTAGATACCGTTTAGGTGCCAACTACGAACATCTTCCTGTTAATAGTCCAAAAAACGAAGTTCATAACTATGCTCGTGACGGTTATATGTCCCAAGGTCAAAATGGTGACGTTAACTACGAACCAAATCAATATGAAGATGCTCCACGCGAAGATTCTCATGCAAAGATTAAGCCATTTGCAGTTGAAGGCGAAGCTAACAGCTACAAGACCTATGACGAAGACCCATACTCACAAGCTGGTGCACTATATCACGTCTACTCAGACGATGAAAAAGACCGCTTAATTCAAGCTATCAAGAAACACCTAGGTAGCGTTAAGAGCCATGATACAAAAGTACGTCAAACTAAGCTATTCTACCGTGCAGATCATGACTATGGTAAACGCGTTGCCGACGCTTTAGGCCTAAATATGGATGAAATTTCTGAATAATTGATAAAAATTACGCTGGTATGATTGTTGTCATACCAGTGTTTTTTTGACTTTTGTTTCAGCAATGTAACAATTAATAATATAACTGTAACCATGTAATAACGTTACTGATATATAACTTCGATATAGTATTAACCATCATAAGAAATCGAAAGAAAAAATTTTTAAGGTATATATAAAGGAGTTATGTTTCTTGAATAACGTTACAAAATCTTTTATCAAATTCACAGTAATCGCATTTACATCATTATTAATTTTATTTGCAATTAATTTCGCTAAAAACGACATTCATGCTGATGCCTCAGTTAACTGGCAACATGTTGCTGAAAAGCATCTAAGCAAGAAAAACATCGCCGCAAGACGCTGGATTTCATTTCACGAATCAACTAACAGATATCATGCAAGAAACGGTGTTTGTTACGGTAAGTTCCAATTAGATATCAGCTACCTACATGGTGACAAATCAAAGAAGAACCAAGAATTAACTGCTAACAGATACGTTGCTAGTCGTTACGGTTCATGGGTTAACGCCAAGAAATTCTGGCAAAGACACCACTGGTACTAAAATAAAAAAACAGCTTAGCTAATCGCTAAGCTGCTTTTTTATTGTCTAAACATGATTGCTTTATTATCTCTTTGAAGGACTTCCTGGTATAGCATGTGGGCTGATTCGATAGTTTGGTTAGCTAGGTGCCAGTACTTACCTTCTAAATTACTAACATCTTGTAAATCACTAAGATCAAGTTCAGTTCTTAGGATGTATTCCGCCGAAAAGTTATTGTTATCGATTACTAAATGATGACTACCGTCAATGTCGTAGTACGGATTACTTTCTAAAATATCAACGACATCTTGTAACAAGGCGTTGGCAGTTGGCTTTCTTCCGGCCCCTTGACCTAGAAAACCAAGTGGTCCGATGGTATCCCCAGTTAGTTGGACGTAGTTTAAGTTACCGTTAACGGTCGCAATAGTGTTATCAACCGGTAATAGGGTTGGTTCGATGGAAATCGCTAGTTTGTCTTGATTGTACAATCTAGCCTGCCCAATCAATTTGATATTCATATTACGACCCAAGAAGAAATCAACATCTTCCTTTAATAGGTTTCTTATACCGACTTTTTTGATTGCATCACCCGGTTTAACAAGTGTATTAAACGCTAAATCAGTAGAAATACATAACTTATTTTCAACATCATAACCATCGATATCGGCTGTCGAATCAGCTTCAGCGTAACCTAAATCTTGTGCCTGCTTCAGTGCTTCGTCAAAACTGACGTGTTGGTTCACAATTGCATCGATAATGAAGTTACTGGTCCCATTTAGAATTCCACCGATTGATTGAACATCATCAATTCTAAGGACCCGTTTTAGATTTTGAATCCATGGAATTCCGCCGGCAACGCTGGGTTCAAATCGAAATGACACGTGGTTTTGTTTGGCCTCATGGATAAATTCTTCCATATATTTTGCCACGACCGCCTTATTGGCAGTGACCACATTTTTGCCCGCCTTAAAAGCATCCATAATCATCTCGTAGGCTGGTTGAATGCCACCCAAGGTTTCGACAATGACCTTAATATCATCATTATCCAAAATTGATTGATAATCATTCGTCTTGTTTTGTGTTGCGTCCACCTTTTCTTTTCTCACCCAAATGGATGCTACATTTAACTTTTCCTTTAGGCGCGGGCTTTTATCGATGATGTCTTTGACCCCACCACCGACTGTTCCAAGTCCTAAAATTGCGATATCCAATCCGATCACATCTTTTCTTTTGTATGTATATAATAAACACTTGTTTTTTATTAATAAACAGATTATCATGTAATCAAATCTTTTTCAACCACACAGGAGGATATAAATTATGGAAAAATATACTAGTACAAGAGACAAAGATGTCGAAATTAGTTCTTTTGATGCGATTATCAAAGGATTTTCAGACGATGGCGGCTTATTCGTTCTACCAGATTTAGCAGATCATAATATTAATATCGATAAAGTTATCGACCAAAGTTACCAAGAAATTGCTTTCGATGTTGTTAAAACATTGCTACCTGATTTTTCAGATTTCCAAATCGCTAACAGCATCCATGAAGCATATGATGATGGTTTCGATGATTACGAAGTCACTCCTATCAAAGATGTCGATAATTTCTCAGTTCTAGAATTATTCCATGGTCCTACCTGTGCATTCAAAGACGTCGGACTTCAATTATTACCAAAACTAATGCAACAATGTCTACCTGAAAACAAGCACGTAATGGTAATAGCAGCTACTAGTGGTGATACCGGTACTGCTGCCCTTGCTGGCTTTAAAGATGTCGACAAGATGGGGGCAATGGTCTTCTACCCACAAAACGGAGTCAGCATGGTACAAAAACAGCAAATGTTGACCACTAAGGGTTACAATACCAGAGTTGCTGCTATCAATGGTAATTTTGACGACGCGCAAACTAACGTCAAAAAAATCTTCAACAACCAAGCACTAAAGGAAAAAATTGATGATGGCAACTCACTATCAAGTGCTAACTCAATTAATATCGGTCGTTTAGTGCCACAAATCGTTTACTATTTCGATGCTTACAAGCAAATGGTCAAAAACGGGAAAATAAACGTTGGGGACGAAATCATCTTCACCGTCCCTACCGGAAACTTTGGTGATGTTTTAGCCGGATACTACGCCAAGTTATTAGGACTACCCGTGAAGAAACTAGTAATTGCATGTAACTCAAATAAAGTCTTAGCAGATTTCTTTGAAAATGGTGTTTATAATCGTAACCGTCCATTTTTTAAGACAATTGCGCCAAGTATGGATATCCAAATTTCTAGCAACTTCGAACGTCTTTTGTATTACAAGAGCGGTGAAAACGTTGATTATGTAAAGGCTCTAATGGATGACTTAGAGCACGATGGCAAGTATGAAGTACTTCCAGAAATATTGGCATCCATCAAAGAAGATTTCATCTGCGGATACAGTGATGATGAAGAAATAAAAGCATCCATTAAGGAAGTCTTTGAAAAATATCACTACCTAATGGATCCGCACACTGCTTCCGGATACCGTGTTACACGTGAAACACAAGCTAATTATCCAGATACACCTGTCGTAATGCTAAGTACAGCTAGTCCATATAAATTTGTTGACGCAGTTGCTGATGCCATCATCGGCGAACACCATCAAAATCCAATTGAAACTAGTGATCTATTAGTTGAAAAGACTGGAATCGAAATTCCAGAACAACTAAGACAAATCTGGCACGATGAAGCTATTGTCCCTGACAAAATCAATCCTGAAGAAATGGAAGAATTGGTGGTTGATACAATAAAGGATGTGTTTGAAAATGATAAAAGTAAGAGTTCCCGCAACTAGCGCAAATATCGCGATGGGTTACGACTGTCTAGGCATGGCCATCAACCTGTTTACATCTGTCAAAATTGAAGATGCTGATAAATTTAGCATCACCGGTTGTGACGAAGCATTCCAAAATGAAGACAATCTGGTCTATCAAGGTTTTATCCAAGGTTGTAAACATTTAAAACGAGAAGTTCCTACCATCTCCATCGATATTCAAAGTGAAATCCCGGAATCCCGTGGTCTAGGTAGTTCATCTGCTTGTATCGTTGCTGGAATCATCGGTGCGTTTGAATACTTCAAAGAAGATGTCGATAAGGATGTCATTCTCCAAATCGCCACTGCCATGGAAGGTCATCCCGACAACGTCGCTCCCGCCATCTACGGTGGATTATGTATGGCCTTTGAAGATAGTAATGGTCACTACGACGTCATCAAGTACCCAGTAGATGATTCATACTACTTCACTGCCGTCATTCCGGACTTCAAGGTCTCAACCAACGAAGCCAGAAAGATTGTTCCAAAGGAAGTCAAAACAACAACGGTAGCCCATCAACTATCACATTGTTTAGCGATGTTAAACGCCCTATCAACGGGTGACATTAAACAACTAAAAGACGCCATCGACGACCGTTTGCATGAACCCTACCGTAAAAAAATAATCAACGGCTTTGATGAGGTCAAAAAAATCGTCAAAGAAAACGATTCTGTCGTATATATCAGCGGAAGTGGATCAACGCTAATAATCATTAGTAATTCAGCAGATAGACGTGATAAAATAATAGAAGCGTTGCAAAAACGATTCGAAAAATTCAGCATCAAAAATGTTGAAATTATGAACTAACGGTGGTGAGAACAATCAGTAAGTATTATATTGTCGATGACTCGCTTCTACCAGAAGCATTCGGGAAGGTCATTGAAGCAAGAAAAATGATTGATAACGGGGAAGTTAAAAACGTCAGTGAAGCCGTGAAACAAGTCGGCATCAGTCGTGCTAGCTACTACAAGTACAAGGACTACGTTTACGAAGCCCAACAATCATCATGGCAACGAAAGGCCGTTATTTCATTTTTATTAAGTCATAAAAGTGGTATCTTATCCAAGGTTTTAAATTCCATTTCAAACCGTGATGCCAACATCTTAACAATCAACCAAAACATCCCCATCAATGATTCAGCCAGTGTCGTGATTTCACTGGACTTGAGTCAAATGGATGGCACAATCGATGAATTAATCGCAGATATCAGTGCAATTGATGGCACAAACAAGGTTAACCTAGTCGCTGTTGAGTAATTAGACATGAAATGTTAACATTCTGTCTAATACATAGAAAGGAAATTACAATGGATAAATTGCAATTTATGGATTACACTTTCATGTTTAATTCTTCCCATTCTACTTACACCAACAACGAAGAAGGGTTAACCTTTTTTAATTTAGATGGTGAAGTCAGAATCAAGATTAGATTCAAAAATGAACGCCTAGTATTGCTACCACAATCAGGCGTTACCATTAAAAAAGTAGATGATAAGACCTACCGCATCATCGCCAATGAATACCAACCCGTATAGGGCAAGGAGATTTAAATGAGAGAAGTTCAAATCAGACAGTATCATTTAAGATACGACGACGATAAAATCGACGGTTATTTCGATGAAAATAACGAAAGACTAGCATTCAACGCCGGAAGCGAATTATTACTAGTAGTTGATGTCGATAACGACCAATTAACGTTTCATCCAAATGGTGGCGAATACGTTTCAATCGAAGAAATCGATGCTACCCACTATGAACTAAAATCTGACTTTTAAAATAGGAGACTGCAATGCCTCAAATAACTTTTCATGATTACACCATTTTCTACCAAGACCATATGCTACCCTTCTTTGATCAAAAAAGAGACGCCATCTTATTTGTAAGATATTTGGCCGAAAACGATGGTGGCAAGGCTTACGATGATGCTCAACTAACCATTGAATACGATGATGGTATCGTATTTACACCGCTTTGGAACATCAAAATTAAGCAAACTAATGATAAAGAATTCATTTTAGACTTCAAAGGATAATAAAAAAGACTCAGCAATCGCTGAGTCTTTTTTTAGATTGTGCTTGTCTTTGTCTTGGTCATGTATGAGGCTGGTTGCTCTTTGGCTACCAAAGCAGCAACGTTTCTCATATGTTCCCCGAAAGTATCGATTAATTCTTGAATATGATTGTATTCAGGATGTTCAGATAGTCTCTTTAGTCTTGTGCAAATCACACGACGTTCACGACTCTTAAAACATAGCTTTAATTGACGGCTAACGGTTAGCATCTTAGCTAAGCAATAAACGTTAACTGTCATTGGAGCTGAACCCATCATTTGATCATAGATGGCATCGATAATTTCTTGGTTAGTTTGGTTCTTTGGTACAAAGGTTCTCACCTTGTGCACTAAGCCCTTCTTTTTTTCCAAGACGTGGCCACCTTCATAGAACTGTTCGCCTAACGCCATGTAAGTGTGTTTCATTACATCAATGTTTTGCAAAAGTTTTGCCATGATTGTATCCACGTCTTCGTTCTTGTTACGGATGATTAAATCCATAAAAGAGTTCAAGAAGTATAACTTGTGTGGTAAATTGTCGATTATCTCGATTCGGTTATCTTCACCTAATTTAATTACACCTGCAGCCGCTAAGTCTAACAAACAGCTGTCTACTAAATAAGCACGTAGACGAACATTTTTTAGCATTACGCGGCTATCTTTGGACTTACTAGTAATTAAAAAATACATTTCAGCAGTTGTAAGTGCCATAATATAGCCTCCATGAGTAGAATAAAAGTATTCTAACACTTATTTGTCTTTTTTGTTACCTTTTTTTCTTTCGACTTCGTTTCTAATCTTAATCGCTCGTTCAAAATTATTGGTGAACACACCTGCGACGTTACGTTTCATAATAAAACGTAATCGAAGATTGCCGTTAACGGTCCAGATGCGTTCAACGTCTTCAATATCTGGTTGGTAAAAACGAAGGTGTAATGCATCTAGGTTATTAGTAGCCATGAATTCCTTTGGATTGTCGATACGATTACCGGTCAAGAATGCAAATTTAGCATCATGGGTAATGGTTTGGGCAATCTTAATTGATGACAAGTTAAAAGACGAGTAAATGATTGGGTGAAGTAATTCGTATTCATCCACCATTTTAATAACGATTTCTTCAATGTTTTTGTAGTGAATCTTATTGGTCTTGAATTCTAAATTAACGTAAACGTCTCTGCCTTCGACTAATTCTAAGACCTCCTGTAGCTTTGGAATTGGTTCGTAATTAGACAATGAAAAACGTGATAATTCTTCATATGTATAATCCTTTACATATCCTCTACCATCAGTTGTGCGATCAATTCGTTCATCATGAATCACGACGGGGACGTTGTCCTTGGTTAAATGAACATCAAATTCTAACCCTTCAATATGATTATGCAGTGCATAACGAAATCCTTGTAGCGAATTTTCTGGGTATAAATCTGGTACACCACGATGACCATAAATTACAGTTTTCATTTGAAAGCCCCCCTCATTTTTCTTTTCCCTAATCAATAATAATGCTATTTTTTTATTTTGCAACCAAAGTTTATTTAAATGTTACAATAAACTTATCCAAAGATAAGAGGTGTGCCATGATTTACGCAATTATCAGTTTCTCAGCCAGTTACATAATGTTTGTCTTTTGCCTATTTCAAGGCGTTTTAGACATGTCCGGCCAAATTAACGAGCTACATAAAGCAGAACACTCTGCGAAAAAATATCATCCGATGAGAGCCGGTCTATGGATGATTCCACCGCTCAAAATCATGCTGGAACGCAACCGTTTAAAAAAGATTTTGTTAAACGCGAAATCAGATACAGACATCAAAAAATTCAGGGCATTTTACAACGTTTCCAACCAATCAACTGCATGGGCCTACATCTCATTTGCCTGCATGCTAGACTCGATTGTTTCAATTAAGACGCTATTCGATGCCTTTAGATGGCACCTATCAATTCCAGTCTTCATCCTTTTATCACTGCTTATTATCATCATAGGATATGCACAAGTCATGTATCGCGTATCCGACGATCGTAAGGAAAAAATCGGGGCCAAAATTAATCGACTAAAAAAGCAATAATTGCGTGATGTCGTTTTGTTTTTATGCCATTTAACGTTATAATTTAAATATCACAACTCGCGGAGGAAATTATGATCATAAACGACAAAAAACTACATATGATTACCAAAGCTTTGGATAATTCACTTCGAATTAAGATTTTGTATTATTTAGAAGCCAACAATCAAAGTAATGTGTCCAACTTAATGAATTACTTTGAAACTTCCCAACCAAACATCTCTCGTCATTTGAAGATATTAGCGGATGCTAACCTAGTCTACAGTGAAAAGGATGGCCAGGAAAGAATCTATCAATTAAGCGATAACCACGTTTCTCAACTATTAGGAACTTTGAAAACCCATATTAATGATTAAAAAACATCATTCTTGACATATGCCAAATTTAGATATATAACTATATTTGTTATATAACATAATTTGGTATATTTTTATTTGGAGGCAAACAATGAAAAAATTTAAAGTAGTCGGTCTAATTGCTTTTATCAGCATGTTCTTAGTCGTTCTTGCTGGTTGTTCTTCTACCAAGGCAAACGACCCCAAGAAAAGCATCAACGTTACTTCTTCAGTCAACTTCTACGGTGAAGTAGCTAAGAACGTATTAGGTAAATACGGTAAGGTAACATCAATCATCAACAACCCAAATATTGATCCACATGATTTCAACCCTTCTAGTTCAGATGCCAAAAACGTTTATAAGGCTAACCTAGTGATTTACAACGGTCTAGGTTACGATTCATGGGCAAAAAAACTAGCCAGCAGCAACAACGATGTTGATTCAATCAACGTCGGTAGCCTAATGGGTAAAAAGACTGGTGACAATCCACACATCTGGTACAACGTTGCCACAATGGAAAAACTAGCTAACACCCTAGCTGACAAGTTCTCAAAACTACAACCAAAACACAAGAAACAATTCGAAGCTAACGCTAAGGCATACATTGCAAAACTAAAGGTTTTAAACACTCAACTTGAAGACATCAAGAAGAACAAGATGAGCAAGCCAGTCGCAGTTTCAGAACCCGTTTTCGATTACTCACTAGCAAACATGGGTTACAAGGTATCTGACACTTCATTTGAAGAAGCAACTGAAAAGGACAACGATCCAAGTCCAAAATCAATTCGTTCACTTCAAGAAGACATCAAGAACCACAAGCTTTCATTCTTCGTTGTCAACAAGCAAGTTAACAGCAAGACCGTTAACAACCTAGTAAAGCTAGCTAAGGAAAACAACCTACCAATCGTCTACGTGACTGAAACTAAGCCAAGTAATGAACCTAACTACATTTCATGGATGCAAAACCAATACAAAGAAATTCAAGCAATCCAAAAAACTAAATAATTTGAAGTAAAAAACAGAAAATATTAGTATATAATATAGTTAGAAAATATATTTGGACGAAGGAGTTTGAACCATTATGGCAATTGCACTAGTAAATGAAATGTTTAACGAATTTAACGATCCTGACTTAAGTTACAAGGATTCCAGAGATGGATACACTGAATGGTTTAAATTATCATTTCTAGTGGATGACGGTTACCACAAGTTCGAAGATGGTAAGCGCAAATTCATTCCCAAATATGACGAAGAATTACAAGAAGTGATGAGTAACTTCTTGAACAAGTACCAAAAGGAATTCGAATCATCATTCATCAACGAAAAGGAATTCGAAGTTCTAGATCGTACCAAGGAAATTGTGAAAGACTTAAAGCAAACCCTTGAAAAAGAATTCTTAATCGAAGACAAGATTAGCTTGTTTAGTATCGATTTAGTCGGTAGTTGGCAAGCATTCAAGAGTTCTGGTTCTTCCAAACTAGAACAACGTTTCTACAGCGACATCACTAACCACGTTGAAAAGAAACATCAAAAATAAAAAAAAAAGCAGCTAAGAATATTTCTTAGCTGCTTTTTTATACTAGTTCTGCATTATTTACATCAATAAATTGACCCTTACCATCGACGATGCGATAGTTCTTATCTACATACTTCAATAGTCTATCATCATGGGTAATGATGATGACCGTCTTGTTTTCGCGGTGTGCTAAGTCTTGTAGCATTTGCATCGACTTAACGGCCATGTTTCCATCCAGGGCAGCGGTTGGTTCATCTGCCAAGATGATATCTGGATTGGTGTATAGCGCACGCAAAATTGCGACACGTTGTTGTTGTCCACCAGATAATTCATCGGGATAGTTGTTCATTAGGTCATCAATTTTTAGTGCTTGAGCCCACTTTGAGAATGTTTCTGTGTCAATGTTTGCACTCTTCTTCACCTTATCGGCTAGTCTGAATTGATCAGATACCTTTAGGTAAGGCAATAGATTGTAGGCTTGAAGAATGAAACCGATGTGTTCCAATCTAAACTTACTTTGTTCTTTTTTACTCATATTGCCGTAGTCACTACCGTCGATATTAATATCTCCGGATGTGGCAGAAAGAATGCCACCCAAAATCTTCATGAAGGTACTCTTCCCTGAACCAGAAGGTCCGGTAATGGCAATCACTTCACCTGAGTCGGCGGAGAAATTGATATCTTCAAGAGCAGTAGTGGCGGCCATCTTGTCGCCAAAAACTTTATTGACGTTAGTTAATTCAATTTTTCTCATTATGAACCTCCCATTGCTTTGGCTGGATCAATCTTTGCGACGGTGCGCATTGGAATTAACCCACCAATAATCGACATCACAATTATCATCACAGCAACCGCACCCATCAATGTTATATCGAAGGTCATTGGTACTGCTGCCGGCATTGAAATGGCAGTTAAGAAAGTTAATAATCCACTGACTGCCACTCCTACAATCGCTAGGATTAACGCGTTCGAAACCACGTTCATGGCTAGATATCCGTTTGATACCCCTTGAACCTTTAATACGGCAAAGTATGGAATCTTTTGCATGGTTAAGACGTATAAGAAGATTGAGATTACCACTAAGGTAATTAATAGTAGAAACGCAATCATGAATTCAAAGGTGCTGTTTTGGGCATTGTATCCAGGAATATCTTGGATGAAGTCTTCGATGTTCATGATTTGAGTTCCAGCAACCGCCTTTTTGACGTCGCTTCGATAAATCATGGCACTAATGGTATGGTTCACGTCAGTACCAAATTTTTCGGTTTGCACGGCATCGTTAGTAGCATAAATTACAGGTGCCACATTCAATTGATTGTTCTTAACGGTTCCGACAATCTTAAAGACGTGACCGTTTCTGCTGAACTTCACCTTTTCACCCAAGTGATAGCCGTCTGTTTCTAATAGACTTTGGTCGACTACGACTTCATTATCCTTGGTCAACTTGTGACCATTGACGATTTTTAAGTCACGGTAGATGAATTGATTCTTATTCAAACCAATTACTTGTGAGCCCACCTTGTTACCTTCAGAAACAGTTTGCACGTTGGCACTCATTTGAGTGATGTCGGCGCGCTTGTCCGCACTGGCCTTTTTGGCTTGTTGTGCAGTAATGGTAGATTGATCCAATGAACCATTGGCATCAGAATTTAAAACAATTTTTTCAGCATTCCATGAATCGATTGCTTGACGATTAGCTTCGCTTAGGCCGTTAGCTAATGCGGTTAAAATAAAAATCAAGTATGCAATCATCACGATTACTAAACAAATTAGACTGTATCTAAATTTGCTCTTCTTAATTTCGCGAAGTGATAAAAACACGATGGTCCCTCCTAGTTAACTAAACCCTTATTAATTAGTTTTAACAAATCAGAAAAATCTGATAGCGCTTGTTTATCGTCGCCACCGTTCAATACAGTTCGAATGGTTTGATGAGCTGCTCGACTCGCCCACTTGTATGTCAAAACAATTGTTTTTCTATCAGAAATCTTTTGACCGTTAACCATCAAAATTAGTTTGTCATCAGGTAGATTATTGTAATCATATTCGACGTGCTTTAATTCGTATTGGTTAAATAGGACGTATTTACGATAAAACTGTTCGTAATCAGAATTTTCCAATTCATTGATAAAAGACTCAGTTGCCACATAAAAAGCATGAAGTGAATCAGTTGGTTCTGCCTTCAACTGTGCGAATACATCAAAATGAATCTCTCTTAAAACCCTCTTTAAAGCGTATTGATAACTATCATTAATATCATCGAAGTACTTGTAGAAAGAACCGCGCGCGATTGAACAATCTTTAATAATTCTCGCTACTTGTGCATCCATTAAACGATGATTTGAGAATTCGTTAATCAATGCAGTAAAAATTTGGTTTTGTTTGTCTTCATTTAAATTTAAAAAAGTTTGTGTAGGCATTTGTAACTACTCCTTTTTTATGGTGACATTGTGTCATTTTTGAATATCTTACTTTTATAGTGACACGGTGTCAACTAATTAGCATAAAAAAAAACACTGAAAAATTTCAGTGTCCTTTTTATTCTTACTTGTTAATATTTCTTACAGCAGCTTGTGCAGCTTCATTCATGATGTTCCAAGGACGATCAAATCCAGGTTGGAAGAAGAAGTCAGCGTAAGCTAAATCATAAACAGTTGCATGTTGTTGAATTGCAAATGAAATGGTGTTGATGTTTGCAGTAACATCTCTAGTTGACATGATTTGGCCACCCAAGATACGACCATCAGTTGGATCAAATGTAATCTTGAAGTAAACCTTAGCATTTCCTGCTTCTTGTGAAACAAATGGAGGAACTGCCCAATCTTCGATTAGTACTGATTCTGCACCAGTAACACCGCACTTTTCTTGAGTATCTTGCTTAACACCAGTTGAAGCGAAGTGGTAGTTAAATACTGAAAGTGCTGATGAACCTGAAACAGCAGTCATTTTTAATTCTCTTCCAGCAGCGTTAGCAGCAGCAGTACGTCCTTGACGACGGGCATTTGATGCTAAAGCGATTGATGATAATTCGCCAGTTGGTGCATATGGAACCTTAGTTGCATCACCAACAGCGTAAATATCTTTAACACTAGTTTCTTGGTGTTCATCAATCTTAATACGGCCACGTTCATCTAAGTCTAATAGTCCTTTTACTAATGAAGTATTTGGAATAACACCGGCAGTTTCAACAACTAATTCGGCATCAAAAGTACCTTGATCAGTCTTAACAGCTGAAACCTTACCGTCTTTTCCGACAAATTCAGCAACGTTAACGCTACCGACAAAGTTAACACCGTTTTCCTTAAATTCTTGAGTTAATTTTTCAGTAAATTCTGAATCTAGATAGTTACCTAATAGACGAGGATTGTGATCTACGATAGTAACTTCCTTACCTGCCTTAGCAAAAGCTTCAGCAGCTTCGATTCCAATGTAACCTGAACCAATTACAAAAACATGTTTTAAATCAGGATCTACCATTTTTTGCTTCAGTTTGATAGCCCAGTCACGACCACGCATTGCGTATAGGTTTTCTAGGTCCTTACCAGGAACATCTAGTCGGCGAGGAGTAGCACCAATAGCTAAAATTAGCTTATCGTAGCTTTCATCACGTTCTGAACCATCAGCTAAGTTCTTAACATGAACTGATTTATTCTTTTCATCAATACTTGCGATTTCTTGTTGTACAAATACATGTACACCATCTTTTTCAGCGTTTTCAACAGTTTCATAAGATACTGTATTTACATCCTTTACAGTACCTTCTAAGTATAATTCCATACCACATGATAGGAAGGAAATGAAATCTCCTCTTTCATACCATTGAATTTCTGCATCAGGGTTTTCTAAAAGCATTCCACGAACGGCTTCATATCCACCGTGTGAAGAACCAACTACGATAACTTTCATTAGTGTGTGGCCTCCTAATAATTTTTAATTAATATTTATATAACATTACTTTGTGATAAATATCACATTTGATTTACAAAGGTAATTTTACCTTTTGTGCGATTATATAGCAAGCAATATTTAACAAAAAAGTAAAAAAATATGAATAATTTTTTGTAAAAAATTAAAAAATAGTCATATTAATAGTCAAAATCGCTTTAAAACACTTTTATTTTAATCTTTTGTCTAATAATATCATCTAAAAAATCGATTAGTTCTTGAAATAAATGATATTTTCATCACAAAGTTTCTGTACAAATGTTTAAATATTGCTTAAGTTTCCCTATATGTAATTGTGATGGCCATAAAATGCTAGTAAAATTAAAAACAATAATAAAAACTATGAGGAGTTAATTACAATGAAATATGGGTTGATTAAAACTGCATTATTCACTGCAGCTGGCGCTGCGCTTGTAAAGTTATCAAAGAAAAGTATTGATATTAGAAGAGCTAACAGCGATATCTATCAACCATCTAGGGATTTCTTTGTAGATGACAACCTAAACGGCAAGAAAATAGTATTCCTTGGATCATCGGTAACAGCTGGACTTGCCGCCAAGGGAATTTCATTTGTTGATTTCTTGAGAGTAGAACATGGAGTTCACGCAATCAAGGAAGCAGTTAGCGGAACCACCTTAGCCGATGTTAATGATAAATCATACATTAGTAGAATGAAGAAGAATCTAAATTTTGATTCTCATTACGACTTGTTTGCTTGCCAACTATCTACTAATGATCAAAGAAACGGTGTTGAGATGGGAAGAATCAGCAAATCGTATGATGCTGAAGATTTTGATACTCAAACTACCATCGGTGCAATCGAGTACATAACAGCCACTGTTCAGGATACTTGGGACTGTCCATTGGTCTTTTACACCTGTTTAAGAAAGCCAGAACCAGAATACGAATTTTTACGTGAAAAACTATTTGAATTACAAAGAAAATGGCATTTCGCAATCATCGATATTTGGAATAACAAAGCATTAAAGAAAATGAATGAAGAGAACCCTTCTTTCATGCTAGATGATACACATCCAACCTGTGCAGGATATCGTTATGGTTGGACTCCTATTTTTGTTAAAGAATTAGATCAAATGTTAGAATAATAAAATGGTCACCAATAAAAAGCGTTGTAATATCAACGTTTTATGGGTGGCTTTTTATTTTCATTAATTTTTAATGAAAAAACAGTTGCATTTTTATAATAATGATGTATTATTATTAACAACGACAGAGATATGATAACTACATAAGCAAAAATTTAGATTGACGTCTTTATTGAGTTTTCAAGATGCTTCGGTTAAAAATTATCGTTGTTATTTGATATTTTTAATGAATTAAAATTTCACATTTTTCTCTCATTTTATATCACATACAAACACATTTTTACTCTATTGAGTAGTTGGATTAATTTCCAAGCACATATTTCATTCTTGCTCTATGGTTCAATGGTAGAACGGCGCACTGTTAATGCGAAGGTTACTGGTTCGAGTCCAGTTAGAGCAGTTGGGTAGGATGCTACTCATCAAAAAACTTAGATTTTTATTCAATTACAGATTCTTGCTCTATGGTTCAATGGTAGAACGGCGCACTGTTAATGCGAAGGTTACTGGTTCGAGTCCAGTTAGAGCAGTTGAGTGGAATCCTACTCATCAAAAAGATAATTTTTCACCTCATTTTTGCTCCGTGGTTCAATGGTAGAATAGCGCACTGTTAATGCGATGGTTGCTGGTTCGAGTCCAGCCGGAGCAGTTGGGAGAAATCCCAAGTTAGCTTTATCCCAATGTTAACTAATAAAGCAAATTGCTTTTCCATATTTTTATTCATAATTATCTATAATTCCACATAATAAGAAGACTTAGCCATTTGACTAGGTTTTTTTATTTGATTAAAAATAAAAAACGATAGTCCACAGACTATCGTTTTTTATGATCTTGTTTTCTTATGATGTTTTTTTCTTGTGATGAATCTTCTTAACATGTTTCTTTTTGTGATGCTTTTTCTTATGATGCACTTTCTTAACATGTTTTTTCTTATGGTGTTTTTTTACTGACTTTTTTGCATGTTTTTTCTTGTGGTGCTTAATCTTCTTGGAACTAGATTTCTTAGCTGCCAAAGAAATAACTTTAGCTGTCTTTTTCTTGGAAACAGCAGTTGGCTTTATTTCTGTATTTCCATTCCTATTACCAACTTTTTGTCCTTTACTAACATCGTTGTTAGTTACTTGATTAGAAACAGTTCCCAAGAACCACGATTTTTGCTCACGTAGTTTACTTGCATCCACTTTCTTATGTAGCGCAGAAGAATAATGGCGATCTGTGTATTGCCATAGTACATGAGCAATTGATGGTTCGTTCTTAGTGTAAGACGCTAACCAATACCCATCATATTTACTTAGTGCTTGTGAAGCATAAGTCTTCATAAAAATTAGGTATGAATAAAATAGAATTTTTCTTGATCCAACTAGTGGTCGTAAAGTATTTACCCATTTAGCAGTGGCAGCATTTGAACGGCTACGACTAATTGAAGCAACTTCAAAGTCATTGACATAAAACTTTGCATTAGGTGCTCTGTGGTATAAGTCACGAGCTTCTCTTGCAGCAGAAGCTGAAGAATTATATCTACTAAATGAATATACTCCATATGGAACATTATACTTATCTAATAGAGCTTTATTATGTTTAAAAGTCCTATCACTATAGCTTGATCCATATTGAACCCTAAGAATAGCAAATGGAACCTCTTTACTTAAATTTTTTGCCTCTTTATTAGTCAAACGCCCCTGCCATTCAGACAAGTCATAGACAGTTCGACTACTTGCGTTGGCATGTGTGTTATAGCTTTCAATTGCTCCAATCCCCGTTGTTAAAGCAAGAGAAGCGACCATTGTCATCAATATTGATTTAAATTTCAACTTAATCAATATAACTCACTCCCGTTTCTATTAATGAATCTTTGGTGCAAATTATAGACGTCAAATGTTGCAAGAATGATATAGTTATATTACAAAATATGACATTTTTATAATTTTTAACTCAAAATGCAACACTTTCTTTTATTTTGATGATTGTTTTAAAAAAAATCCCGCATATAATAATCTGTACAAATTAATTAAAAATAAGGAGTGAAAATAATGTCATTCTTAGAATTAAAAAACATTCAAAAATCATACTACCTAGGAAAAGATGAATTTAAAGTCTTAAAAGGAATTAATTTATCATTTGAGAAAGGTGAAATGGTATCAATTCTTGGTGAATCTGGTGGTGGTAAATCTACCTTAATGAACATCATCGGTGGATTAGATAGTAAATATGAAGGTGACGTTTTATTAAATGGTAGCTCATTAAAACACGACACTGATAAACAACTAGACGAATATCGTCGTAAAACTATTGGCTTTATTTTCCAAAGTTTCAATCTAATTAGTCATTTAACAATTTTGGATAACGTGTTGGTCCCACTTGAAATGACTACTCTTTCTAAAAAAGAACAGGTTGCTCGTGCCAAGGAACTACTTGCTAAAGTAGGACTAAGTGATCACATCAATAAATACCCTAATCAATTATCAGGTGGTCAAAAACAACGTGTTTCTATTGCCCGTGCATTAGCTGGAGACCCAGAAATGTTAATCGCTGATGAACCAACTGGTGCATTGGATCCAGAAAACACCACCGAAATTCTACAAATTTTGGATAACATTGCAAAAGAAGGAAAGCTAGTACTAACTGTTACCCACTCTCAAAAAGTTGCTGACTACGGTACTCGTATCGTCCACATGACTGACGGTCGAATTGATGAAGATAGAACTCTTCGTGATAAATACGCAGAAAGTGATGAACCATCTCTTGAATCCAAATCACTATCCTTAAAGTCAATCGTTAAAATGACATGGGATAATATCAAATACAACTCCAAACGAAACTTCTTAATCATATTTGGTGGATTAATTGGTATTTTCTCAGTTGTATTCATGCTAGGTCTTGGTAATGGTGTTAGAGGATACATTAACCACGAAATTTACTCTCAAGTTAATCCCAACAGCATTCAGGTTTCACATAAAAACACAAATGATCACTCACCATTTAAAGATACTGACGTTAAGAGACTAGAAGCTATTAAAGGTGTTAAGTCTGTCCAAAAAGCTTACGCTTCAACCGGAATTCAAATGAAATCTGGTAACAAAACCGCTCAATCTTCATACATGACGACTAGTTTAGCTACCATCAACGAATCTAACATCAAACACGGTTCCGCACCTAAAGATGGAGAAATATTAATTAACACTACCGCTGCAAAGTCACTAAACAAGAACAATCCTAATTCCTTAGTCGGTAAAGAAATTCAAGTTTCATTCAATGCTATGAAGGACGGAACTCCATTCCCAGTGACTAAAAAGCTAAAAGTCTCAGGGATTATTGATTCACAAAGTCCACTTACTATCATTAACTATGACACTGTCAAAGAAGCTTTATCTGACAACGGAATCCAAATTAAACCAAACTTCTTAAATGTAAATATTAAGGGTGGTGTAGGTAACGTTGATCCCGTTCAAAACAGAATCAAGGCCATTGAAGTAAATGGTAAAAAAGCTTACAGTATCCAAGGTGCCGGAGCAATTGTTTCAACTCTAAACACTTACATTAACCTTGCCGTATACGTATTGGCAGCAATTGCAGGTATTTCATTATTGGTATCAGCAATCATGATTATTGTTGTTTTATACATTAGTGTTGCTGAAAGAACCAAGGAAATTGGTATTTTACGCGCACTAGGTGCTACCAAGGGTAACATTAGAATGTTATTCGTTAGTCAATCATTATTCCTAGGTGTATTTTCATCTGTTTCAGCTGTCATTATTTCTTACCTACTTCAATTCGGTATTAACTCAGCTGTTCACGGTATGATTGATTACTCAATTATTCAAATTTCTCTTGGCAATGCCATCTTCGGAATTGTTGTTGCAATAATCATCAATTTACTAGCTTCTATCCTACCTTCTAACAAGGGTGCTAAACTAGATCCAATTGAAAGTTTAAGTGCTGAATAGCTAGTAATCCCCTATATAAAAAACACGCTATGAAATTCATAGCGTGTTTTTTAGTATTCTCTTGTCATTAAAAAGTTATACACATAGTCTTTATCATACTCATCAAAATGGTGAATCCAAAAAACAATTATTCCTAACGCTGTTGATGCATTAAAAGCCGAAAAGAGTTTTTTATCTTTACTGCTCATATCATGAGCGAAAACATTAGTGGTAGAAACTACCATTTCCGAAAAAAACTTCAACATCTTAATCGGGAATCGAATATCGCCATTCTCACTAATCATGACTTCCAAAACTGGTTGATTATTTTCGATAACAGTTAAAAATCTGTAAATAAATTTTTTGGTAGCAGAGTCGATATCTTTGTTATCAGTTTCTTTTAAATCAGAATTAGCAGCCTTTATCTCCCCAATAATTTGATCTTCAATCTGTTCTTCCAGGTCAATCTTATCAGTATAGTGTCGATAAAATGTACTCCTATTAATCTGTGCTTTTTTAATAATGTCGCTAACAGTGACACCTTCAACTCCCTTTTTCCTCGATACTTCAATAAAAGCATTAACAATTTTATTTCTAGTAAGTTCGCGCTTTTTTTCGTATTTCAAAATCTATTTTCCCCCCATAAAGTTTCTACTAGTTAATCTATGCAACATTAGTGTTATTATTAGTTTATTAAATATATTGAAAAGAGATGCTATAACATGTACAAGTTTGGCCTAATTAGTGGCTTTATTATTTTCCTAATTGCAGCTGTTTCGTTTATAACATTTATCTATATTATTATCCGTAAAATTTCATTACATCAAAAATTTGGCATTAATATCTGGTTCTTATTTATATCCCTAATCATCGGAATTGCAACATATGATATGGATAAAAGTTTCATTAATTTTATTCTATCACCGTTATAAGCCGCAATAAGTTAACATTTTATTAAGTTGATTTGTTTCGCTATCATCTAATTAATGCAGATGGTAGGATATTATATGTGATACTTTTTTAAGGAGTGAAATGTATGCTAAAGGTTGCTACTAACCCTAGTTTCATAGCAAGATATTTTCAAAGCTTTAATTGGGACGAAATTTTACATAACTTAACAAATATTGTTATTGATATCGTTTTAATTTCAATCTTTTTCCTAATTCTTAAAAGCATTGGTAAACGCGTGATCAATCATCTATTTAAGAACTATGCCAAAAGAGAGCGTGGTATTCCAGCAAATAGATTGAAAACACTACACTCATTATCCGTTAACTCTTACATGTATATTCTAGTATTTTTCTGGATTTATTCTGTGTTAACTTTTATTGGAGTGCCAATTGGAACACTCCTTGCTGGTGCCGGCCTATTCTCAGTTGCCATTGGTTTAGGTGCACAAGGTCTTGCTAGTGATATCATCAATGGTTTCTTCATTCTATTTGAAAAACAAATTAGCATTGGAGACTACGTTACCATCGGTGAAGTAACTGGTACTGTTTCTGAAATTGGCCTCAGAACTACTAAAATCAGAGGTAACAATGATTCATTAAACTACATCCCTAACAGATTAATCACTAATATCTGCAACATGTCTAAGGAACGTATGAAGGCAGATATCGATATTAGAGTTAATCCTGATACCCCAATTACTCAAGTAATTAACGTCATGAAGGAAGTTAATGCTAAATACATCCCTCAAACTGAAGGTATCATTGATGAACCAGATATTTTAGGTACTGTTGATATGGGTGATGGTACTATTGCCGTTAAGGAATTTATTCCTACTACCGATGAAGCAAGATTTGATGTTCAATTCAAATTCTTACAACTTTACCTTGAAGCTATTACCGCAGCTGGTATTAAGTTGCCAAACAATAAGGTAATTGCTGACATTTCAAAATAGAGTTTCAACGCCCATTTTTGGGGCGTTTTTTACTATCATATATAAATACGAAAGGAAGTCACCATTATGTTTATTTTAGCTGCCAAAAATCCAAGTATATTAAAGCAATATGTGGATAGTTTTAAATGGAGTGATATGCTTCATAACCTTACATTTGCCATCATTGATATTCTTTTAATTTCAATTTTCTTCATAGTTATAAAATTGATTGGTCAGATTATCATTAACCGTCTATTTGGTAGATATTTACAAAAACAAAAAAAGATTGGTCCTAAACGTGAGGAAACATTAAAGTCAATCTCATCTAACACCTACAACTACATTCTTATTTTCTTTTGGTTATATTCTATTTTAAGCATCATTGGTATTCCGGTTGGATCTCTTCTAGCTGGTGCTGGTCTTGTTACAGTTGCTTTAGGTTTAGGTGCTCAGGGATTAGCCAATGACATCATTACTGGTTTCTTCATCTTATTTGAACACCAAATTGATGTTGGTGATTTCGTTGTGTTAGACACAATTACCGGAACCGTTTCAGAAATCGGTCTTCGTTCTACACAAATTCGTGGTGTCGATGATTCTCTTAATTTCGTACCCAACAGATACATCACAAATATCTGTAACATGTCTAAGGATCGTCTAAAGGCTGAAATTAACATTCGTGTTAACCCTGACAGCCCAATTCAACAAATCATCGACATCGTAAAAGATGTGAATGATAAAAACATCCCTAACACTAAGGGAATTATTGATGAACCACAATTATTAGGTACTGTTGACTTAGGTGATGGAACAATTGCCGTAAAGGAATGGATTCCATGTACTGACACCGAAAAATTCAATGTTCAATTTAAGTTCCTTCAATTATATTTGGAAGCAATTAAAGATGCTGGTATCACTTTACCTAATAACAAATTAATCACTCCAATTCCACAAAAATAGTCATTAAATAATGTATGTTTTATAAAATACACAAAAACATAACTATTTTAGATTAATTCGTGTACTAATTATTTGTAACTAAATGCAAATAGTGTAAAATGGTGATTGGATTAAATTACGTATTTCCATAATTATAGTTAAAAATAAAGGAGAAGAGATATGAGCGCATGGGATATCATTCGTGATGCGACTCCTCAATTGGTCTCGGCATGTATTGCTTACACGATTCCAATTGCAATCGTATCATTTATTATTGGTTTAACTATTGCAGTTATTACCGCGTTAGTTAAAATCTCACATCGTGGTGGCCTATTCAACATTGTAAAAGCATTCTTTTACTTCTACGTATGGCTATTCAGAAGTACACCTTTATTGGTTCAATTATTCATCGTATTCTTTGGTCTTCCATACCTAAGAAT
Source organism: Apilactobacillus sp. EABW-1NA (assembly GCF_030398685.1). NCBI lineage: Bacteria > Bacillati > Bacillota > Bacilli > Lactobacillales > Lactobacillaceae > Apilactobacillus > Apilactobacillus sp. EABW-1NA. The sequence goes on along the minus strand of NZ_JAPDKO010000007.1, from coordinate 47,011 downwards.
TGCGGGAATCCTACCAGATGGGATTAGATTAACACCAGTAGTTGCTGGTATTATCACTTTCTCATTAAATACTGGTGCTTATGCTTCTGAAACCATCCGTGGTGCCATCCTTTCAATTCCAGACGGTCAATGGGAAGCAGCCTACTCACTAGGTATGACCAAACGAAAGGTACTATGGAGAATTATCTTGCCACAAGCTAGTCGTGTTTCATTACCACCTTTATCCAATGAATTCATTGGTTTGGTTAAAGATACTTCACTAGCTGCTTCAATTACTATCGTTGAAATGTTTGAGGTCAGCCAACAAATTGCTGCTGAAAACTATCAACCATTAATCATGTACATTCTGGTAGCTGCTATTTACGCAGTCATCTGTAGTGTTCTTACTATCTTACAAAGCTACCTAGAAAAACGAGTTTCTCGTTATTCTGTAAGTAACTAGAAAGGAGTACGTTAATGATTAACTTAAAAAACGTATCTAAAACATTTGGTAAACAACATGCATTAGATAACATCTCCCTTCAATTTCCTAAGAACAAAACTTCTGTAATTGTCGGACCATCTGGTTCCGGTAAATCTACTCTTCTTAGATCTTTAAATCTGTTAGAAACACCAGAAACTGGTGAATATGACTTTAATGATGAAAGTATTGATTTCTCCAAGAAACTAAGTTCTAAAACAATACTAAACATTCGTCGTAAAACTAGTATGGTATTTCAAAGTTTTAACCTATTTCCTCACCTAACCGTTCTAAAGAACGTTATGGAAGGACAAGTACAAGTTCTAAACAAGAGCAAGGAAGAAGCTAAGGAAATTGCTGAACAACTATTAGATAAAGTTGGAATGCTAGATAAAGCGGACGCATATCCAAGTCAACTATCAGGTGGACAAGCTCAACGTGTTGCAATTGCGAGATCATTAGCAATGCATCCCGAATACATCCTATTAGATGAACCAACCAGCGCCTTGGATCCTGAAATTGAACTAGAAGTTCTAAAAGTGTTATTAGATTTAGCCAAAGAAAAACAATCATTAGTTATTGTTACTCATAATCTTACTTTTGCTCAACGTGTTGCCGACAAGATTGTCTTCATCGAAGATGGTAAAGTTGGTTTCGATGGTGATACAAAAGACTTCTTTGAATCAGATGATCAAAGAATCAAAGATTTTCTTGCAGCAATGACTCTACAAAATATTTAAGGGGATTAATATTATGAAATTCAACAAATTATTCAAGTCTCTAGCTGTTACTTTAGCCGTATTTGGTACTGGTGCTATCTTGGCATCATGTGGTAACAGTTCAAGTTCAAAAAACTACAAATCAGAACTAACTAACAGTGGTAAATTAACCATCGGTCTAGAAGGTACATATGCACCTTACTCATACAGACAAGATGGTCAACTAAAAGGATTCGAAGTAGACTTAGCTAAAGATGTTGCTAAAAAATTAGGACTAAAAGTTAACTTCGTTCAAACTAAATGGGATAGCTTAATCGCTGGTCTTGGCAGTAACAGATACGATGCTGTTATGAACAACATGACTGTTACTCCTCAAAGAGAAAAGTTATACTCATTCTCTGAACCATATGCTTACTCATACTACACATTGATCACTAAGAGTGATAGTAAGATGATGAGCATTAAAGACATTAAGGGTATGAACATTGTTGATGGTGCCGGTACTGATAATGCAGTTGTTGCTAAGAAATTTGGTGCTAACGTATCATCAACTCCTGATAACTCAACTGGTTACCAATTAATTCAACAAGGACGTGCAGATGGTACTGTTAACTCTGTTCCAGCTTGGAAATACTTTGCTAAGCACAACTCAACTAAGGGGCTAAAAGAAATTGATGTTCCAACAAAACTACAAGCACCTGCTGAAACTTCAATTATGCTTAACAAAAACTCAAAAGCATTAACTAAGAAGATCAACCAAGCATTAGCTGAACTACGTAAAGATGGTACTATGAAGAAGCTTTCAATGAAGTACTTTGGTTCAGACATTACTACTAAGAACGATTAGTCTTAATATAGAAACAAAAAACACTCAATAATGAGTGTTTTTTTATTTTCCTAAAAGTCTAATGCAATAAAAAAGACTCCGCTTAGCGGAGTCTTTTTACTATTATTTGCGTCTTCTTCTTGATGCGAAGAATACCAACCCTAATGCCATTGCAATTAGTGCAGTACCAATAGCAACAAGAGCATTTTCATGTGTTTGATCACCAGTTTGTGGTAAACGTTTTGTATCTTTGTTAGCAGCGGTTGATACTGAAGTGTCGTTCTTATCAATAGCTGGATTACCGTCGTTGTTACCATGACTAGATGATGAAGTACTTGGAACAACTACATGGCTTGAAGCTGAGCTTTCTGCACTACTGCTTTGTGCTGAACTTTCTGCACTGCTGCTTTGTGCTGAGCTTTCTGCACTACTGCTTTGTGCTGAACTTTCTGCACTGCTGCTTTGTGCTGAGCTTTCTGCACTACTGCTTTGTGCTGAGCTTTCTGCACTACTACTTTGTGCTGATGAACTGGCAGAACTACTTTCTTGGGATTCTCCACTTGAAGCAGCAGAGTGATTTGTATCACTTGAGCTTGATGTGGCAATCTTCTTATATGAAACTGTATCTACTACATCAGAACCTCCACCATTAAGTGTTCCAGAAACAGTAGATTGAGATGAATTTACTAATTCGTATCCATCAATTTGAGGACTGGCTACAGAGTAAGATTGGCTGGCTGGTGTATAACCATTTCCATCCCAGGTTACTTCACCATTTTGATCATTTTTCTTACCTGCTTGGGTGAATTCAAAGTCCTTAGTGTATGGATCATGAATTGCTTGCTTAGTATCTTCATCGATGTAGTTAATTGAAACATTACCCTTAGTGGTTCTGGTTACATCTGACATTGGTTTGTACAAGAATGAGAAAATAATTTCTCTCGGTTTATCCTCTGTTGGAGCAAGAATCTTATAATCTTTTTGACCATTACTTATTAGGTAGTAACCTGGAATATTTGGAGCTGTAAATGAAACATTTTGACTATCTGGAGTGAAGTTACCCCATGTGATGACATTACCAGTCTTTTTGTTCTTAGTGCCAGTTCTAGTAAATGTAACATACTTAGTTTGTTGATATCCATCAATTGGAGCTGATTCAGTACTCTGCCCATTTGTTCCTGGAATAGTGACCTGCTTAGTTTTATCTTTTGGAACAGCAGTAACTTTGACTGTGTTAGTGCTTGTTACTTGTTCAGTTGGATCCATGTAAACAGTTCTAGTTACATCATTTCCTAGTGGATAAAGTTGACCGGTAACGTTACTGTTGTCTTCTGGTACATATCCATCGATAGTTGGAACAGTGAAGTTATAAGTACCATCTCCACTTACGTTTGACCAGTTACCCCATGTCACTTCGTTATTTCTTGTGTCTTTAAGGCCACTTGCCTTAAAGACAGATGAACCAGTATCTGTTCTTAGAACATTTCCAGTAACTGAATCAATGTAGTTAACCTTTACATTTCTAGTAACTTGTTGGTCTGGAATTGAAACATATGGATTGATAACGTGTAACTTAGCACTACTGTTAACAGCACCATCAGCACTGTAAGTTAAGTTAATATCCTTTGTTGATTGTTGAGCAACGTTGATAGTTTGGCCATCGTTGACACCTTCATCGTTAGAAACATTTAGTTTGGGATTGTCAACATGAACATATTTGGCTGGAGTACCATCAATTGCCTGAAATACATTTACACCGTTAGTTAATGATCCAGAATTATAAGTATAGTTACCATCTTTGTCAGTGTAAACGGTGGTATCTGGAGAAATAATCCATGATTTTCCAACATTATCACTAGCTGGAACAATTGAAACATTGGCATGCATTGGTGGTACATTGTTAATAGTTGGGTCATCACCCACTGTATACTTCAAGTATCCATCCACACCATAGTTAATTGATAAGTCGCTATAAGTAAGATATGCTACAAAATCAACTGTGTTATCCGTATATTTAGATGCAGAATAATCAAACATTGGATTTCCATATTCAGATTTTAAGTAAACACCTGGTTCATTGGTAATATCTTTGTATTTACCATCCACGATTGCATATAATCTAAAATTATTTGTGTCGAAGCTTGACTTATCTGCATTTCTATTTAGTAAAGTAATTGCTATACCATGCACGGTATTACCTTTGGAATTTGGATTCAATTCTGCTACAACAACAAAGTATGGTTTTCCATCTTTATTGGCTACTATTGGAGCGTATCCAGCGTTCGCTGTATCTCCACTATATTGAACAAGGTTTTTATAAGTGTTACTTAGTGGATAATCAGATACATCATCTGGATAAGTGTTCCAGTTAGATGGTGTGTCAGGCTTACTGTTGTCAGGTATGTTTAAGGGACGGGCTCCCATTTGTCCAGCTTGACTATCAACAGGTCTAACATCACTCTTTTTCTTTTGAAGAACCGAAATATTACCATTTGAAACAGAAATATTTGAATTTTCCCCTGCATAGTTCATTGATGCACTTACGGTTGCATTATAGGTACTATCAGGAGCGTCTTGTGGGCCCTCTTTAACTAGTAATGAAACGTTAATTTTACTATCACTTGGATATAAATCAGTGTTTGTAGTTAACGTTACCACATTGTCATTGGTAGAAACATCAAAAACATTAGCATTTCCATACTTTGTATAAGTGCTAATTGATGAGAATAAATCACTGAAATTTTTTCCTGATTGTGGATTTACGGTAAACGTAATCTTAGTTCCCTTAGGAATTACTCTTCCTAAATTGTCATTATTATTTAAAGAAACTTCATAGTTAACAGATTTACCAGCTGTTACATTTTGGGTAGATGCATCAACATTAGTAACCGTAGCAGATACATTATTAGGATCAGCTTGATATGAGCTGTTTTGTTCGTCAGCATGTGCAACAACAGCTGCTGGTGTAATATTGTTATCTTGAGAAACAACGTAACCTGTTCCTAATAGGGCAACTGTGGACATACCAATTACAACCCAGTTTTTCTTCACCTTATGTAAAATCTTCTTTTCTTTTACTTCTCTACTCATAAAATCTCCCCCTTTATATTATCTATACAGTCAGTCTAAGATAATAATGAAATAATATCAGTAGGATTTTATTTAAGTTTTTATAAAGATTTTTAATGTTTTTTTAACAAAAAAAGCCCGCCTAAGCGGACCTTTTTATTTTAAGCTATTATTTACGTTTTCTTCTCATTGCTACCATGAACAATCCAACTGCCATTGCAATTAAAGCAGCACCAATTGCTACTAGAATGTTTTCATGTGTTTGATCACCAGTTTGTGGCAAACGTTCATGATTAGCATTTGATTTAGTTGAATTATTTTCATGTTGAGGAGTAATTGTCTTCTCATGTTTATCAGAAGTAGCTGGTTTTCCACCGTTGTTACCATGACTTGATGGCACGCTAGAGCTTTGAGGTACAGAACTGCTGCTTTGTGCTGAACTTTCCGCACTACTGCTTTGTGCTGAGCTTTCTGCACTACTACTTTGTGCTGAACTTTCTGCACTGCTGCTTTGTGCTGAACTTTCTGCACTACTGCTTTGTGCTGAGCTTTCTGCACTACTGCTTTGTGCTGAACTTTCTGCACTGCTACTTTGAGTGGCACTTGAACTTGGTTCTGCACTACTACTTTGAGCGGCACTTGAATTTGATTCAGCACTGCTACTTGAAGCAGCACTTGAACTTGGTTCTGCACTACTACTTTGAGCAGCACTTGAACTTGGAGTTGCAACCTTCGTGTATCCAACGGTAGTACCAGTAAAATCATAAGCACCATCGATAGTTCCTGTTACATATAGTTGGTTTGGATCTGTTAATTCGTATCCGTCTATCTTAGGACTTTCCACTGAGTAAGAATAAGAATCAGGACTGTAACTATCATTCCACTTAATTACCCCAGTTCTTTCATTCTTAGTTCCTGTCTGTACGAATGTATAATCCCTTTCATAATCAGGAGCAATTTTTTGCTTAGTACTGACATCGATATGGTCAATAACCAACGTATCGACAACATTTCTTTGAACTGTAGTCGTTGCATCTGGTTCATATGGAACAAGCAAGTAAACGTCGTTACCATCTTTTGTTGGGTCAACTGTTCTATTTCTGACAGCATTTTTAGCATTTACTAAATGGTAGTCTTCTAGCTCAGGCGCTTTAATTGTGAACACTTTAGTAGCAGGTGTGTATGCACCGTATTGAACAATAGCACCTGTCTTAGTGTTCTTGATATTTGTACGAGTGAACGTATATGATTCTGAGACTCCTTTGTCATACATAGGTTTTGGACCAGTATAAGAACCAGTACTATTTGTTTCAGTAATTTGTTGACTTTTATCAGTAGGAATCACATGTACAGTAATTGTTTTACTTTCACTAACTTGTTCAGTTGGATCCATATAAACGGTTCTAACAACGTCTTCACCCAAAGGATTCAATGATCCTTTAACATCAGAACTGTCTTCAGGAACATATCCATCAATACTTGGAACTTTAAAGTCGTATTGACCTGTGCCATTTGATGGTGTCCATGCTCCCCAAATAATAGAGTTATCTCTAGTATCACGAACACCAGTGGCTGTAAATTGGACTGAAGAACTATCTGTGTGTAGAACCTTCTTAGTGTTTACGTCTACATAATTTACAGTAACGTTTCTAGTAACATTTTGACTTGGAACGGATACATATGGGTTTACAACAGTTAACGTTGCATTGGCAGTGTGAGCATTTTCAGATGTGTATGATAATTGAATTACTCTGGAAGAGTTTTGATCAACATTAATCGTTTGACCATCATTAATATTGCTATCGTTATTAATATTAACAACAGCATCATTCACTTTTTCATATCCAGCAGGTTCACCATCAACGGTCTTGAACACATTAACGTCATCTTTTAAATTGTTAGTATTGTATGCGTAAGTTCCATCTGGTTGAGTATAAACAGTCTTATTAGGAGCAACTACCCATGAGCTACCGATATCATTCTTTACAGGAACAATTTTGTAGTTCAAATCACCGATTGGTAGACTTTGTTCTCCTTCAGTACCCTCTTTATAGAAGCTACCATAACCCCTTACAAAGTAAGTAGAAGATAAGTCTGAATATGGTCTGTAAGCTACAAAATCAACGAAATCCTTGGTATATGCTGATTTTGAAAAATCTGCATATACTGCACCATTAGAATCAACTCCAAATGATACTCCCGGTTCGTTTGAAATATCTTTATACGAATAACTATCTGTGGATGCGTATAATCTTAGACTATTTAAGTCAAAGTCACTTCCACTAGTAAATGAAAGACGTGAACCAGAGAAACCAGGAATGTTACCCTTATTAAATTCTGCCACAGCTACGAAGTATGGCTTACCTTCTGCATTAGAGTATGCTGGAGCATAATTAGCATAACCGTTAGAAGTATTAACATAGTTACGGTCTGAGTTGCTTCTAGGATAATCCTTTACATTATCAGGATAGTTCTTTGTAATATTAGGTTGAACGAATCCTGGTGTATCAGTGTTATTGTAAGTAACCTTTTCATCTTCAGACTTAGTATTTGGCAAAACAGAAATTTGATTTGCATCAATATTTACAGTTTTTTCACTTCCACCAGGTAATTGCAATGTAGATGATAATGTTACGTTTACTGGGTCAGGGTTGGTTTCATGTTCTTCAGTATCACCATTCCAGTTATAACGAGGTCCCTTAACAACCAATGAAAGGTTCATATTAACTGTTCCAGGATAAAAATCTTTCTTAGTAGTTAAAGTAATTGTGTTTCCAGAAACACTTTCATCAAAGTTATTTTGGCTGGAATATTTTGAATAAACAGAGTAAGCAAAAACATCACTCATATTAAGTGGAGATTGAGGGTTAACATTAATCTTAATTTGTGTACCCTTAGGAATTACTCTACCCAAATTATCGTCATTATTTAATGCAATATTGTAGTTAATTGATGCATTTTTCTTAACGTCTGTTGTTTGTGATCCTAAATTAGTAATGCTTGCAGTTACTGCACTTTGAGGGGCAGTATAATCACCTGATTTATTTGAATCGTTACTACTAGTTTGGTTATCACTACTATTTGATTGTGATGATTCATTACTTTGTTGTGATGTTGAACTGCTTGCTTGACTTGATTGGTTTGAGGCATTGCTTTGTGAAGCTGATGAGCTATTGTTGTCCGCAGCTGAACTGGTTGTACTTGCAGATGATGAATCTGTACTTTGAGTAGCAGTTTCATCAGCATGCGCAGTAATTCCAGTTGGAGCTAAAGTTGAAGATTGTGATGCAACATAGCTTGCACCTAATAAGGCAACTGAGGTCATTCCAATAACAACCCAATTCTTTTTAACCTTATGCAAAATCTTTCTTGATTTAACTTCTTTGTTCATAATTTCACTCCTTTGAACTAAGTTTCAGTGAACATTCTATGGCAAAAGGATTGTGAAAACATCATTTATAAGATTAAATTAACTATGATAAGTTTAAGTATTTATTGAAATGTTTAATTATTCTTTTGATTCTTTTAAAATATTTGTCACTAATATATAAAAACATTGTCATCATTTAGAGATTGGTATTTTTATTATGTATGATTTTCTTTAAAGTGAGATATTATATAACAATGTAAATATGTTTATTAATGCACTTTATACAATAAGTTTGTGAAAATTATGATAGATTCTATGTTCAATTAGGTAAAAAGTTGACATTTTTTAAATTGAAAAATATTGGATAAGAATTCAATTGGGTAAAAAGTTTTAATTGTGTCTTTTTTTGATGCGTTGTAAGTGAATACCCAAGCACTCCAAAAGAGCATTCCACCGGCTATCCATCCTTTTTCATAACAAAAAATTATGTTAAAATAACAATTACTACATAATTAATTATAAGGATAGGAGCTGAAAACTATTCGTTTTATTTTAAATCTAACTGAACTTATACTATTAATTTCATTTCTTTTCACGGCGTACAAAACTGTAAAGGGTTCAAAACAACTTAAGAAAATTAAAGACAAAAATAATACATTTTCTCACAAAACAAAGACGGAAACAGAATTTACCAATTTTTCCTACATGCTTTTAGGAGCATTTTTCGCATTAATACTGTTTACTATGTTTAATGTTGTTGTCGAATATGATAAAAATTTTGTAATGATAATATTAATAGCAATATCTGCAATTATAGATGAGTGCCTATATATGATATTTATGAAAAAAAGAGGTATTGATACAAATATATATATAGATTATAAAAAAATATTTTACTGGTTTTTTGCTATGGTTGATATAGAATTGCTAATGATAATTATTGCATATATATATTATACATTTAAATAAAAACAGCATTCAAAAAAGCCTAAGCTTTCGCTTGGGCTTTTTTATTTATCTCTTAAGTGAATCCCTGATAACATCCAAGACTTCCTTTTGGAAATCATTGAAGTAATGGGACTTTAAGTAAACCAGATTGGTAACAAACATTGGCATGTCTTCATCTAAGAGGTCCAATTTAACTACCCCATCTGGCACTTGCACCAATGAGTTAAAGAATCCGACACCAACGTTGTTAGAAATCAAACTCATAATATTGTTGGTTTCATTTGATCTGAAAATCACGTTTGGATGGAATGAATTTCGTTTAGCCAATTGGTTAAAGGATTCGTTTTGGGTAAAACCTTGTTTAAATAGCACAAAGTCTTCCTTGGCTAGGTCAGCAAAATGAATCTTACCTTCATTAGCTAGTGGATGGTCCTTTGAAACGTACGCACAGAATGGAATTCTTTCGATTTCCTCTGTCTCTATGTCGGGGTCGTCCAACGGATTGTTAGAACCTAGTAAAGCTAAATCTAACTCACCATTTTTCAATGCAGATTTGGTTGTTTCTGAACCGTATTCATAGGTAATAATACTGTTTAATAATTTTCTTTCCTTCAAATGTTGAGCGATTGTAGGAAAGTATCTTGTTTCAATAATTGGTGGTAGCCCAATTGAAACTTTTTTAGCTTTCAAGTTGGCGATGTTTCGCTTAGCAACGTCAAAATGACGGATGATTGCGCGAGCATGATTTAACAATTGTTTCCCACTATCGGTTACAATGAGTTCGCCATGGGTACGATGTCTGATAATCAACTTAGCGTCCATCTCTTTTTCCAATCGTTGCAGAGCAAAAGTAATGGTAGGTTGACTTACTTTAAATTCTTCAGCAACTTTCGAAAAAACTTTTAATTCTGTTAAGCTTATAAAATATTCAAGGTCTCTAGTGTTCATAAAAAACGCCTCCCAGCGTTGATATAAAAAGGTTTATTTTTTAGATATAAATTATATTTATTATAACACTAAGTTTTGACTATCTAAATACCCATGTATTATTATCTATATATAAATTATGAAAAGAGGTAAGTACTATGTCTTTTGGATATGATATTTTAAACAATCCTTTCAAGAATAAGGGTACTGCATTTACTAAAGAAGAAAGAAAAGAACTTGGTTTAGAAGGAATGCTTCCACCATACGTTCAAACTTTACAAGAACAAGTGGATCAAGCTTACGCTCAATTCCAAAGCAAACCATCAGATTTAGAAAAACGTGTTTTCTTAATGACTCTATTTAACGAAAACCGTGTTCTATTCTACAAGTTATTCTCACAACACGTTGTTGAATTTATGCCAATCGTATACGATCCAACAATCGCTGAAACTATTGAAAACTACAGTGAACTATTCGTTCAACCACAAAACGCTACATTCTTATCAATCGATGATGATTTAGATTCAATCAAGACTTCATTAAAGAATGCTGCTGAAGGCAGAGACATCCGTCTAATCGTAGTTACTGATGCTGAAGGTATCTTAGGTATTGGTGACTGGGCTACTAACGGTGTTGATATCGCTGTTGGTAAACTAATGGTTTACACTGCCGCTGCTGGTATCGATCCTAGCCAAGTTCTACCTGTTGTGCTAGATGCTGGTACTAACAACGAAGAATTACTTAAGGACCCAATGTACTTAGGTAACAGACACGAACGTGTTTACGGTGAAAAATACCACAAGTTCGTTGATACTTTCGTAGAAGATGCTGAAGAAATGTTCCCAGAAATGTACTTACATTTCGAAGACTTCGGTCGTAGCAACGCTGCTGAAATTCTAGACAGATACAAAGACAAGTACACTGTATTCAATGATGATATCCAAGGTACTGGTATCATCGTTCTAGCAGGTATCTTAGGTGCTTTAAACATTTCTGGTGAAGAAATGAAGGACCAAACTTACGTATCATTTGGCGCAGGTTCAGCCGGTACTGGTATCGTTTCTCGTGTATACGATGAATTCGTACAACAAGGTATGGACCCAGAAGAAGCTAAGAAGCACTTCTACCTAGTTGATAAGCAAGGTCTATTGTTCGATGACGACGATACTTTGACTCCTCAACAAAAACCATTTGCTAGAAGCCGTAGCGAATTTGATAACGCAGATTCACTAACTACTCTAGAAGCAGTTGTTAAAGAAGTTCACCCAACTATTTTAGTTGGTACTTCAACTCAACCAAACACTTTCACTGAAGAAATCGTTAAGGAAATGGCTGCTCACACTGAACGTCCAATCATCTTCCCTATCTCAAACCCAACTAAGTTGGCTGAAGCTAAGGCTGAAGACTTACTAAAATGGACTGACGGTAAAGCTCTTATCGGTACTGGTATTCCAGTTAACGATATTGAATACAACGGTACTACTTACCAAATCGGTCAAGCTAACAACGCCCTTGTATACCCAGGTCTAGGTCTAGGTGCAATTGCTGCTACAGCAACTGTTCTAGATGACGAAATGATTTCCGCAGCTGCCCACTCACTTGGTGGTATTGTCGACACTGACAAACCAGGTGCTGCTGTCTTACCTCCAGTTTCTAAGTTGGATCAATTCTCAACTACTGTAGCTAAGGCCGTTGCCGATAGCGCTGTAAAACGTGGTCTTACACGTGAAGACATCAAAGATGTTGACAAAGCTATCGAAGACACTAAGTGGGAACCTAAGTATTAATCTCTCTTTTAGATGATGTGTGTATAAAAAAAGACGCCGAAGGGCGTCTTTTTTTGTGCGCTAAATTATATTAATAATCTTTTCGGTATTTTCCGCATTATTTAATGAATACAAATGAATGTGGTTAGCACCCGCTTGTTTAATTTTATTAATCATCCCCGCGGTGTATCGAACACCACCTTCGCCGAACTCATCTTTATATTGATTCATCAAAGCATTTAGTTCATCTGGAGCAGTCGAATGGGTTAAACTCAGCATATTTTCTGCTTGTGATCTCGAAATCAGTGGCATAATCCCAAACCAGATTGGCGTATCAATTTGGTTTTGATTTAAATAATCAACGTAATCATTCGCGTCAAAGCTAAATTGTGAAATTAGATTCGTGCATCCCTTTTCAATCTTTTGTCTCAACCATTTCATTTCTTCGTCACTACTATTTAGATAGCAAGTTCCAGAGATATTCACATGTGGATATTGTTGTTTGATAAATTCAACTAGTCGATCTGCATGTGGAAATGTCACCGCCGTATCATTTTGAGACAACTTATCACCACGCAACGCCAGCACACTGTGGATATTGTGTTGTTGCATCAAATCAATCATCTCTTGAACTCCCTTTTCATCCTTGTCGATTCCGGTCAGATGAATGACGACATCAACGGATGAATTAGCATGGATGTAGTCAGCGATTTGAATGCTTTGTAGCAGGTTATCCATGTCGTGGTTTCTATCAGTAATCGAGATGAATTCTGGATGTAGTTTTAATAAACCATCCAGGTTAACTTGATCAATGTTGGGTGTAATCTCAAAAGAATATTGTAAGGACATGCGAATCTCCTTTTTGATTAGTTATTGATTTCATTATATACCATCCGTATAAAAAAGAGGCCTCCTTTTATTGGAAGCCTCTTTTATCTTTATTTACACAAGTCAAATCGTCTGCATAATTTATTTACGTTTTTTGCTGATATATGTCGCAGCAAGGCAGATTAAATTCAATACAAATAGAATAAAAAACGCAGTATTTTGATATTTATCTGGACCAAATAAGTAAATCCCTGTCAAAATCGAAACTATTACCAAATTAATATATCTTAGAAGCTTAATCATACTAACTTCCCACTTTCGCTTTTTAATATTTAAATTTTTTTGAAATCATAATAGCATACTATTAAAAGATTTCCATATAAAAAATAATTTTGGTATATACTACTATATAAGTTCAAATGATTTCACACGGAGAAGATAAATGATTGATATAATTAAGCAATTTTTCAAGTTTGGTATCGTTGGATTCATTAACACAATACTAACCTATTTAATTTATACATGCCTATGGCGGATTACATCTCCTACCATTGCCATGGCAATCGGATATGGTACCACTACTTTGATTGGTTTAACCATTAATAAAAAGTGGGTATTCAAAACTAGCGGAAACGTTACTAAAACCGCGATTAAATATTATTCTACCTACGTGTTCACTTGGTGTTTAACAGTACTATTAACATACCTATTGTCTGTCTACACATCTATTAACGAACAAATTGTCCCAGTATTAACATTAATTGTGACCGTTCCAGTTAACTTTATACTAAGTAAACTATGGGTATTCAAATAAAAAAGAGGCCGTTCCTACAAAACGGTCTCTTCTTTATTATTCAGATTACTTGTTTTCACTAATTACGACAGTACCATCTTCCATTTCAGCCTTTAAGTGCTTAATGTCTTCATGGTCTAGGTAGAAGTCAGTAATCTTGTCTCTAATTTCTTGTTCAACTACACGACGTAGTGGACGAGCTCCCATGGCTTCGTCGTATCCTTGTTCGATTAAGTGATTCTTAACGTCATCAGATACGACAACATCCATGTCTTTCTTAGCTAATGTAGCATTTACGTCTGCTAACATTAAGTCGACAATTTCTTTCAAGTCATCCTTTGTTAAGTGGGAGAATTCAACGATTGCATTGAATCTGTTTAAGAATTCTGGGCGGAAGTATGGAGCTAAACGATCCATTAACTTCTTGTCCTTGTCGTCATCACCAGTAAGCGCTTCGTTACCGAATCCGGCATTTGAAGTAGCAATTACAACGGTGTTCTTGAAGTTAACCACATTCCCTTGACCGTCTGTTAAACGACCATCGTCTAATACTTGTAATAGAAGTGTTAGCACTTGTGGGTTAGCCTTTTCGATTTCATCTAGCAATACGATTGAGTATGGGTTTCTACGGACCTTTTCAGTCAAAGTATTGTTGTTGTCGTTGTATCCAACGTATCCAGCTGAAGCACCAATCAACTTGGAAACAGCAGTTGGGTCGGAGTATTCTGACATATCTAGACGGATAATATTGTTCTTGTTACCAAACATGTCCTTAGCTAATTGCTTAGCAAGTTCAGTCTTACCTACACCAGTAGGACCTACGAATAAGAATGAACCAATTGGACGGTTACCTTCGTCAAAACCAGCACGGTTTCTACGAATAGCACGAGCGACTGCGGCAACGGCTTCGTCTTGGCCAATCACCTTGCCCTTTAGACGGTCACCCATAGTCTTTAATCTTTCGATGTCAGTGCTGCTCATCTTAGCAACAGGAACACCAGTCAATCTTTCAACTGACTTAGCAACATCATTGACAGTAGCAGTGACTTTCTTTTCGTCACTCTTGTTGTCAATTTGCTTTTGTAGTTCTTCAATCTTGTTCTTGTGGTTTAAAGCTGATTCGTAATCTTCCTTAGCTGCAGCATCTTCTTGAGCTTTCTTTTCAGCTTCAATTTCGTCTTCGATTTGCTTTTGATCTAAGACTGGGTGTTGCGCAGCCAAGTGTGCAGCAGTCATATCTACTAAGTCGATGGCCTTATCAGGTAGACTTCTTTGTGGAATGTATTGAACTGAGTAGTCAACTGCAGCCTTCAATACTTCGTCAGGTAAAATCACATTGTGGTGTTCTTCGTATAATGGACGAATACCTTTCAAGATTTCTAAAGTAGTTTCTTCACTTGGCGCCTTAATTTGCACTTCGTTGAAACGACGAGACAAAGCAGCGTCCTTTAAAATTGTGTTTCTGTATTCATCTTGGGTAGTAGCACCGATAACGGTAATTTCACCACGAGATAATGCAGGCTTGATAATGTCTGCTAATCCCTTGGAGCCACTTTCGTCGCCGGCATTACCAGCACCTAGGATTTGGTGGATTTCATCGAAGAATAGGATAACATTACCCTTTTCTTGGACTTCCTTAATTAAGTTTTGAATGTTTTCTTCAAAACTACCACGATATTGAGTTCCGGCTTCTAGACCAGAGATATCAATACTAATAACTTCTTTGTTCTTAATTGATGCAGGTACGTCACCCTTAACAATTGCTTGAGCTAAACCTTCAACAACGGCAGTCTTACCGACACCGGCATCACCAACTAACACGGGGTTGTTCTTGATTCTTCTTGATAATACTTCAGCAGTTTCTTGGATTTCCTTGTCTCTTCCAATTACTGGATCTAACTTATTATCTCTAGCTTCTTGAGTTAAGTTTCGGCCTAACTTTTCAAGAATTCCTCCTTTATTAGATGTAGCTTTTTGTTGGGTATTAGGTTGACCACCTTGTAGTTGGCCACTTCTTCTTAGTTCTTCTAATTGTTCTGGGGTAACTTCTTGACCATTAATCATGTATCGACGTTGGGCACTTGAGTTACCTGTATCGCCTAAAAATTGGTTAAAAATTTTGTCAAAATCATCGTTAAATGGATCAAATGGACTTCTTGCCATAGTACATCCCTCACATTTCATATAATATTTTATTTTCAAATACATTAGCCAAACACGGCATGTATTAGATAAGGCTTTTAATTATTCTCTTATTTCCTTATCTAAAGAATATAATACCACCCAAATTACATAATTCAATACTAAATTTGACCTTTTTTGACCTTTTCCTTACATAAGAGTCGAAAACCCTTGATACATAAAGGTTTTATCAAAGGTAAAATTTTTATAAAGTTTTGACTTCCAGCTTATACATCCATTAACATGTCATATTTTATAACATAGAAGCTTAACTTTTTTAAAAAAATAGTGTTTTCAGATATACAACGCTTGCCGGTTCTGATATGATAAAAACATACAATGTTATGAAAGATAACGTGGAAAAGATTTTACTTGAAAAGGGGTTTTACTAATGAAGCGACATTCATCAGTAATTCGATGGTTAATGGTATTAACTGTTGGATTAGTCGTTGCATTCGGTTTATTCTCAGCACCTACTAAATCAAATGCTGCAGAAAAGACTTATCAAATTGGTACAGATGTTACTTTCCCACCATTTGAATATGCAAACGACAACAATAAATACGTCGGAATTGACATCGACTTAATGAAAGCAATTGCCAAGGATCAAGGTTTTAAGATCAATCTTAAGCCTACTAGTTTTAACGGTGCTATCCAAGCCGTTCAATCTGGTCAATTAAACGGTATGATTGCTGGTATGTCAGTTACTCCCGAACGTAAAGGATCATTCGATTTTTCTACACCATACTACAACTCAGGAGTTGTTATGGCTGTATCACAAACTAACAACGACATTAAGAGTCTAAATGATCTTAAGGGTAAGACTATTGCAGTAAAGACCGGTACTACCGGTGCTCAATACGCCCAATCAATCCAAAAGAAATACGGATTTAAAATCAGTACTTTCGATGATTCAAGCAACGTCTATGAAGATGTTTTAACTGGAAACTCTGTTGCATGTTTCGATGACGAACCCGTATTAAAGTACGGTATCAACCAAGGTACTAAGTTAAAAATTGTTACTAAACCTGCTGCAGGTACACCAATTGCATTTGGTGTAAAAAAAGGTACTAACCAAGAATTAGTAAAGAAATTCAACGCTGGTCTTGCTCACCTAAAGAAAACAGGTGAATACCAAAAGATTATGGACAAGTACTTAAACTCCAAGAAGAATGCTGAAGACAATCACTCATTCTTTGGTATCTTGAAGCAAAACAAGACTTTCTTATGGCAAGGTTTCCTACAAACACTATGGTTAACAATTGTTTCAATCTTCTTCGCTACAGTATTTGGTATAATCTTTGGATTGTTCGGAGTTCTACCTATCAAGTTCTTCCGTTGGTTATCCGCTACAGTTATCTACTTATTTAGAGGTATGCCTCTATTGGTTCTAGCATTATTCATCTACACAGGTATTCCTACATTAACCGGTACTAGAATCCCTGCATTCATAGCCGGTGTTATCACATTGATGTTAGATGAAGGGGCATACATTGCTGCCTTCGTTAAGGGTGGTATTGAATCAGTTGATAAAGGTCAAATGGAAGCCGCTAGATCACTTGGTTTACCATTCGGTAAGTCAATGAGAAGAGTTATCCTACCTCAAGGTGTTAAGCTAATGGTTCCATCATTCATTAACCAATTCATCATTACCTTGAAGGATACTTCAATCCTATCAATTATCGGTATTCTAGAACTTACTCAAACTGGTAAGATTATCATCGCTAGAAACCTTGAAGGATTCAAAGTTTGGGCAATGGTTGCAATTATCTACCTAGTTGTAATCACCCTATTAACTTGGCTATCAAACTGGGTAAAAAGGAGAGCTAAGATATGAGCAAAATTAAAGTAACCGATTTACACAAGCAATACGCAGACAACCATGTCTTACGTGGTGTAGATCTTGAAGTTAAAGATAACGAAGTAGTTGTTATTATCGGCCCTTCTGGTTCTGGTAAGTCAACTCTATTAAGAACTTTAAACAAGTTAGAAGAACCAACTTCAGGTTCAGTTGTTGTTCATGGCACTGACATCGCCAAAAAAGGTGTTGATATTGATAAGGTTCGTGAACAAATCGGTATGGTGTTCCAACACTTTAACCTATTTAACAACCTATCAGTTGGTAAAAACATCATGTTAGCCCCTGTTGAATTAGGTAAGCTAACAAAAGAAGATGCTGTAAAACAAGCTAAGAAGTTACTAGAAGTTGTTGGTTTGGAAAACAAATTTGACGCTTCAGTAAGTTCACTATCCGGTGGTCAAAAACAACGTGTTGCTATCGCCCGTGCTTTAGCAATGAACCCAGACATCATGCTATTCGATGAACCTACTTCTGCCCTTGACCCTGAAATGGTCGGTGACGTTTTAAACGTTATGAAGAAGCTAGCTAAAGAAAAAGGTATGACAATGGTTGTTGTTACCCACGAAATGGGCTTCGCTAAAGAAGTTGCTGACCGTGTGGTATTCGTTGATGACGGTATCATCCAAGAAGAAGGTACTCCAGATGAAATCTTCAACCACCCTAAGAACGATCGTCTAAAATCATTCCTATCAAAGATTTTGGAAGTATAGTAAAAAAGAACCTCGCTTATGCGGGGTTCTTTTTTTGTTCATTTTTCGCTTGCATTTTTATTTTTTCCCTTTTATAATTGTTAGCATGCTAACAAAATCTAGGAAGTGATATTCATGACAGAAAATATTGGAAGACAACTAAAAATTGCATCAACCCAACTTACCAAAAAATTTGATAAGTTTGCGATTCAATACGATTTAACAAGTATGCAGATGTCCGTAATCGACTTCTTGACCCTGTTTTACGATCAAGAAATGTTTCAAAAGGACATCGAACACGAATTCAACATCCGTCGTTCCACCGCTTCAACGCTATTGAAGCGAATGGAAGATAAGGGATTAGTCCGACGTGTTGAATCGAACAAGGACGCTCGTCAAAAACAGGTTATCCTAACCGATTTAGCTGTTCAATACGAAGACGACATTCAAAAGTTCATGGTTGAAACGCAACAGCAAATCCATAGTTTCTTGTCTGATGAAGAGTACGATGCCCTAGAGAGTAGCTTAGATAAAATCATTAAACACATGGGGGATTAATAATGGATAGCAAAATTTCATTAAAGACATTACTATCAGTCATCGCAGCTGGAATCATGTCCTTTAGTGGTGTTGTCATTGAAACTTCAATGAACATCACATTTCCGACTTTGATGCACGACTTTAACGTCGGTACCAGTACTGTTCAATGGATGACCACAATCTATTTACTAATCGTTTCAATTGTTGTACCACTTTCCGCAATATTGAACCGTAATTTTAAAACCAAGCAATTATTTATCGTTGCCAATTTACTATTTATTCTAGGGGTTGTGTGCGACCTATGCGCCCCAACATTTTCAGTATTATTACTAGGTCGTGTTATCCAAGGATTTGGAACAGGGATTGCACTACCATTGATGTTTAACATCATCTTGGATCAAGTTCCTGCCGAAAAAATCGGTGTGATGATGGGGGTTGGTAACTTGATTACCGCCATTGCCCCTGCCGTTGGTCCTACTTTCGGTGGAATTGTGGTATCTTCAATCGGTTGGCGTTACATCTTCGCCATCCTATTACCAATCCTAGTGATTTCTTTAATCTTGGGTGTTTTGAACATCGAACAAAAACGTGCAATTGAAAAGACTAGCTTAGACTTTGTCGGCCTAATCCTAATCGTGATTACCTTCACCGGCCTAGTTTATGGTTTCTCAAACATGGGTGCTGGCAATATCCTAAGTGCCGTTGTCACTCTTCCAATCATCATTGGCGTGATTGCTTTAATTACCCTTTACATTCACTGCATTAGAAGTAAGAATGCCATCTTGGATCTTTCAGTTCTTCAAAACCACAAGTTCGCTGGTCACATTGTTGGATTCTTTATCCTACAATTCATTACACTAGGTTTATCATTCATCTTGCCTAACTACGTGCAAATCGTAAACCACTCATCAGCATTCATCGCTGGTTTATTGGTATTACCTGGTGCCGCAATTGGTGCAATCTTTGCCCCACTATCCGGTAGTTTGTACGACCGCTTCGGCGCTTACAAGCCACTAGCATTAGGAATGTTATTCGGACTAATTGGTTTGGTATTATTCACCATCTTCGGTACTCATTTGAGTAACGCCATGATTTTAATCTTCTACGTAATCTACATGCTATGCATGGGATTATCATTTGGTAACATCATGACAAGTGGATTAAGCCAACTAAATGGTGAACAAAGAACCGACGGAAATGCCGTCTTCAACACCATCCAACAAATCTCAGGTGCCATCGCCACTTCCATCGTTTCAGCTATCATTACTATCAGTCAATTGAGTAGCGGTAACGAAGCAAACGGAACTGCGGTTGGATCACTTCACGCGTTGATTCTATTACTAGTATTAATCGCGATTGCTAGTCTAATCTTAAATTCCGTTGTAAAACGCAAATAACAAATAAAAAAAGCCTAACGTGTTAAACGTTAGGCTTTTTGTTTTACTTCATTTTTTTGACACTCATAAAAATTCTAGTTGCAGGATAGAATCTAACATTGAATTCATCCTTAATAGCGTTAACAATCTCGCTATCATCATTATGTTCTTCAATCATGGCACGTACTTTAACGACGTTGTCATAATTGTTCAAGATGTCTCTGACGACACCACGGTCTTTAATACTCTTGACCACTTCATAAATTGCAAAAATAAATAAAAGAATCGCAATTATATTCCACATATATAAATTATCACTCCTATTACTTATAATTATACGTGATATGTCAATATTATCAAAATCATATTAACTAAAGCTTAATAATTCAACGGTTTAGAAGCCTTGCCTCACGTGATATAATTTAAATATTATAAATAAAGGAGAAATTCATATGATTGATACGATTAAAAAACGTACCATTGGATTTCTAGCTGCAACCATTATTGCAATTATTAGTCAATTTCTTACAGCTATTATTCCAAACATCGGTGGAGCCACCATCGCAATCCTAATTGGAATTGTGTTGGGTAACACCGTTTTAAAGCAACCAGTTCTAAGTGCTGGTACCAAGTTTGCTGAAAAACGATTACTAGAATACTCAGTAATGCTACTTGGTCTTACCATCACTTTCCAAACCATTCTTCAATTACACTGGTCTGGATTACTATTCATCATCATCCAAATGGCCATCACCATTATCGCAGCCATCATGATTGGTAAATGGCTTCACTTCGGTGAAGGAATTTACCTTTGCATGGCCGGTGGTAACGCGGTTTGTGGATCATCCGCAATTGCTTCCATCAAGCCAGTCATTAACGCTTCCGATGAAGATGCCGGTATGAGTATCACATTGGTAAACCTAATGGGAACCGTAATGATGCTAGCTCTTCCAGTCATCGGTACCATGGTATTTGGTCACGTTGACATGCTACGTGGTGCCTTGATTGGTGGTACCGTTCAATCAGTTGGACAAGTTATCGCCAGTGCAACAATGGTTAACCAAACTACTGTCCAATTCGCGACTCTATTCAAGATTATGCGAATCATCATGTTAGTAGTTGTGGTAACTGTGTTTGCACGCATTCATGCTAAAAACGAAGCATTAGCTAACGCCGAAAAAGAAGTTGAGGCAGAAGTGAAGAAAGGTAAGATTGATTTCCTACCATGGTACGTTCTATGGTTCTTAATCTTCTGTATCCTAAATAGTTTCTTCCACCTTCCAGCTTTCATCGGAAACACCGCTCACCTATTGAGCTCATGGTGTGAAATCATCGCGCTAGCTGCTATCGGTTTACGTCTAAACTTAAAAGCGTTCCTAAAAGCCGGAAAGCGTTTTGCTATCTACAGTGTTTCAGTTGGGCTAATTCAAACCATCGTGGCACTAATCTTAATCAAACTATTAATTCACGCATAATAAAAAGACTAGGCAAATGCCTAGTCTTTTTTAATTACATATACTTTTTAATAAGTTCTTCAAAGTTACTATTCTTACGTGGGTAAGCAATTTTCTTAAGGTTGAGTAAATCAAAGTCTGTAACGTTATGTGAAATAGAGTTAAATCCCCATGAACCAGTTCCTAGAGTTAGTGAAGGTTCCAATCCGTTAACGATGCTACCAACACCACCTAGACAGCAAGGAGTATTGACTAGGATACGGCAGGCTTTCATCTTGATACCGAATTGTGTAATCACATCAGAATCAGTTGATCTAATTCCGGCAGTGTGACCTAATCCACCATAGTTTAGGATTGATTCTAGAGTATCGTATGCATGGTCAGAATCAGCTACCTTGTATACTGATACAACTGGTGAAAGCTTTTCACCTGAAAGTAAGTGGTCAAGACCAACTTCAGTTAGTTCTGCGGCCAATACCTTAGTACCTTCTGGAACTTCAATTCCGGCCATGTCAGCAATTTGCTTAGCTGAACGACCAGCGATTGGTCCGTTAACACCACCAGTTTCAGGGTTAAACATAGTTTGTGCTAACTTGTCTTGATCTGATTCAGCAATGAAGTATACACCAGCGTCACTTAGGCGTTTCTTCATGTCATCATAGATGGATGAATCGATTACCAGACTGTTTTCAGTGGCACAAATCATACCATTATCAAAGGTCTTTGATAATACGATGTCTTTAACTGCTGCATCTAAATCTGCGGACTTTTCAACATATAATGGTGCGTTACCAGGACCCACACCTAATGCGGGTTTACCACTTGAGTAAGCGGCTTTGACCATGGCAGGTCCACCAGTCGCTAAAATCGTTGCAACACCAGGGTGGTGAATCAAAGCATTGGTTGCGTCAATGCTTGGTTCACTAATCCATTGAATTGAATTCATTGGCGCCCCTGCTTTAACGGCTGCATCTAATACAATTTCAGCTGCTTTTATTGAGGACTTCAAAGCTTGTGGATGGAAACTAAATACGATTGGGTTTCTAGTCTTCATCGCTATGATTGCCTTAAATAAAGTAGTTGAAGTTGGGTTGGTAACTGGAGTAACACCAGCTAGAACCCCTAATGGTTCTGCAATTGTAACTGTTTTGGCTTCATCGTCTTCATCGATAATTCCAACAGTCTTATGATTCTTAACGAAGTTACCAATTTGACCACTGGCAAAAATATTCTTCATAGTCTTGTCATGCGTGTTTCCACGACCAGTTTCTTCATGAGCCAATTTTGCCAATTCCGCACTGTTATCCAAACCAGCTTGGACCATTGCATCTACAATTGAGTCTACCTGTGATTGATCTAAACCTTCTAATTCAGTTAATGCAGTATGTGCATTACTTACTAAATTGTTAATCATTTCATCAACTTGAACCATCAAAAACGCCCTCCTTTAATTTAGATACTATTAACGTTTCCAATTCGATTGTATCAGTGTCAATAAAGGGTTTCAACCCATTGGCAGCTAGAAAATAATTAATTTTCACTATGTTTTTTTACATAAAATATCAATTTTTAATTAAAAAATAGGTCAACTTTGTTCACCTAATCACAAACAGAAAGCACTATAATTAAGTGTTTCCATTTCCGTAAATCCGGTAATGATATCCATACTCAATGTATAGTTTTACTCGTTAAAAATTAAATTTTAATTTGAATATCATTATGATATTATTAGGCTTATCAAAATAGAGGAGATGAGCTTATCTTAAAGATTGAAAATATTTCGAAATCATTTTCCAAAGTCCAAGCTTTAAACAACGTTTCATTTGAGGCGAAAGATGGCCAAATTCTAGGTCTAATCGGACAAAACGGAGCTGGTAAATCAACAACTTTTCATAGCATTCTTCGTTTTATCGAATTTGATGGGAAAATTACATTAAACAATCACGAAATCACTGTTAAGGACTTCAACGAAGTGGGATATCTTCCAGAAGAACGGAGTCTATTCGAAGACCTAACAATTGAAAGTCAAATTACATATTTTGCGGAACTAAAGGGCCGCGATAAAAAATGGGTCAAAGAACGTATCGACTCATGGTTAAAACGCTTCGAGGTTAAGGGAGAAGCAAAGGACAAAATCAAATCACTATCTAAAGGTAACCAACAAAAGGTCCAATTAATCTGTACCTTAATTCATGAACCAAAGTTGGTAATCTTAGATGAACCATTTAGTGGTTTGGACCCAGTTAATGCCGATCTTTTAAAGAAAGAAATCATCAAAACTAAGGAAAATGGCTCTGCCATCATCTTCTCAAGTCACGACATGAACAACGTTGAAGAACTTTGTGATCACGTCGTCATGCTTAGAAACGGAAACGTCGTTTTAAACGGTAGCGTTGACGAAATCAGAAACCAATTTGGCAAGAAGCACGTCTTTGTGACAACCGACATGTCCGTAAATGAACTAGCTGCACTTGATGGTGTCAGTGAAGTGGTTGCACGTGGTCATAACCGTTACAAGATTACCCTTACCGATGAAGAATATGGTAAGGCCCTCTTCAACGCCGTGAGTCGTGGTGAATACATCGAAGAATTCAGCCAACAACCACCTACATTAGATGAAATCTTTAGAGAAAAGGCGGTGGCAAAACATGCATAAGTTCAATATTGTCTTCATGAGAAACTACCTACTCCACTTAAAATCAAAGAGTTTCATCGCTTTACTAGTCACACCAATTATTTCAGTCTTAATTAGTGCTGGAATCGGTGGATTAGTTGCCAGTTCAACCAGCAACTTTGACAACTATCAAGTCGCCGTTGTCGGGGATTCAAACGTTAAAAGCGAACTAGTATCCAAGGATAAAGATTCCATTGATTCCAGCATCAAGTCCGAAAGTACTGCCAAAAAAGAACTTAAGAAGGACAATATTGATGGTTATATCAAGGTTTCCAAGGAAAACAACCAATACAAGATTAACTTTGTTGGAAGTAGCTCTTTGGATAGCGACGTTAAGGCCGATTTATTATCAATTGTGAACCAAAAGCAAGCTGCCATTAACGTTAAGACCAGTAACGTTACTAGTGAACAATACAAGCAATTGTCTGTAAAACCAGCGTTTAAGTCATCAATCACTGATAAGGAAAAGAAGCAAAAATCTGAGCAAACATCCAATGCTAATACAGCATCAATTTACGTATTAATCTTTATTTCCTACTTCTTTACCTTAATTTATGCTTCCATCATGTCCACCACTATTGCCAAGGAAAAAGGCACCAAGATTTCAGAAGTTATCTTCAGTAGTGTTTCACCTAGCACTTACTTCAGTGGTAAAGTTGGCGCAGTGATTGCTTTAATGGCAACTCAAATGGTAATTTATAGCGGTGTCGGAGTGGTTGCATACTTCATCTTGAATATGTATCCATTCTTCAACTCATTATTCTCATCCCAACACGTATTAATTAGTACATTTATCGGTAATATCTTTAGTATTAACCTGCTATTCATCTTCGTTGGCTTTGTAATCGCAATTGTGCTTGCGGCGATTTGTGGTTCTCTTTCAGCCAATGTTGAGGGAGCATCAAAATCATCACAACCACTTGTATTCTTGATTTTATTTATCTTCGTACTTTCATTTAATTTTGTTAATAATGGCGCTTCCGATTCAATCTTTTCACAAGTTGGATCATATATCCCACTATTCTCATCATTCTTGATGCCAATTAGATTAATTAATCATAATGCAAACTTCTTTGAAGGAATCATTTCACTATTGATTGCGATTGCCTTCATTGCCTTCGTGACTTACAAGTTCTCAAATGTTTACAAGCTATTCATGCTAAACAGTGAAGAAGGAAGCTTCTTCAAACGAATTAAATCAGCTTTAAACAATAAATAAACCCATAAAAAATAACCCTGAACGATTATGTTCAGGGTTATTTTTTTACTTAATTTTGACTGGTTTATTAATTGATAGTAGGTAGATAAATTTATCGGTAACCGGTTTATGCAAGATGTTTTCCAATGCCTTGGCATATAGGTTAATTTGACCCTTGTACTTCTTAACGGCCTTTTCAATGCTTTTATCACTATCATTTGGCACATAGTCGGTCTTGTAGTCAAACAAGATAACTTCATCGTCTAGTTCGATATAACCATCAATAATCCCATGAATTAGGATTTTTTCTGGTGAATCCGCATTAAAACCTGGGAATACAAGGTTGGCATCCATTAGCATCGAGAATGGTGCTTCACGATGAATTCGTTCCGGATGAGCCAGCATTTGTAGTCCTAATTCACTATCAAACACATTGATAACTTCTTGAGTTTGAATTAAGTCAGCGATTTCTGGGGTAACGACCTTATCGGCAACTAAACGTTGTAGCATCCCTACCACGTCACCTACTTCTGGCTTGTGGTCCAATGGCACCTCTTGTAGCAACAAGTGGGTGGCAGTACCAACTTCGGCGGCACTCGGTTTCACAACAGATTGCATGAACTTAGGCACCGTGAAGTTAGAGCTGACATACATGTTCTTTTGCTTATTATTTTCTTGCCAATGTTCATCATAGTTACCCAATTGAATGCTATCTGGATCTTCAAATAGTCGTTTAATTTCGGAAACTGATTGATAAGCAGTGGTATGGGTCGCAACTTGATTTTGATAAGTGAAGTCCAAGACCTGGTCGACATCATCAACATTGATGTCCTTTGGTACCATCTTTTTGGCACTTTCAACGATGTGGTTTAACCACTTGGCACTAACGGCACTGTCGCCTGATGGACTGTGTTGAGCTAGGTCGTTGGCATTCACGAATTCAACATCGAAGTTAGTCTGATCATCATCTAAGCCTTTGTAGGTAACGTCGTCTCCGAACTTGTTTCTAAAGTTTGGATGACGAACCAATGCAGGACCAATCCAGTCTAGGTAACTCTTGGCACCACTTCTTAAGGCGGCATCGACTAGCAAGGTGTCACCACTGGCAGCCTTGTTCCAGGCATCGATGACCTTAGTTCTGTCGTTTTCATTCTTGCTGGCACCAACGATGAATAGTTGTTGTTCGGCACGGGTTAGCGCAACGTATAGTTTACGCATTTCTTCGGCCAACAAACCTTGGTTTTCGATTGCACCAACCACTTGGCGTTGCAATGAATCCTGTTTGATTCGAGTTTCTGGGTCGGTGTAGGTAATTCCTAATCCTAGGTGGTCATTTAGGATGTAGGCCTTATTGCTGTCTTGTCTGTTGAAACCATGTGAGGCATCCATTAGGAAGACGACAGGGAATTCCAGTCCCTTACTTCCGTGAATGGTCATTACTGATACTGCATCTTGGTTGTCATCAGCGTTGGCTTCATCCAAGTCTTCGTTTCTTTCTTGCATGCGACGCACAAATCGAACGAATTGGAATAATCCCTTAAAACTAGTTTGTTCGTAGTCATATGCACGTTCGTATAGTGCATGTAGGTTAGCTTGGCGTTGTCTTCCGGCAGGCATTCCTCCGACGTAATCCAAGAATCCGGTGGTTTCGTAGATGTCCCAGATTAAATCAACAATCGCATGCTGTTGGGCAACGTCTCTGAAGTGTTTTAATTGTTCGACAAATGTCTTTACACGTGAGAATACTTGGTCACCAAATTCGGAGTGATCCATATTTTCGTAATTATCGTAGAAGTTAATAACGGCATTGAAGTAATCACCGGTCTTTTGGTTAATTCTCAAGTATGCCAATTGGTTTTCGTTTAGCCCTACCATTGGTGAACGCAATACCGCAACCAATGGAATGTCTTGGTATGGATTATCAATGATTGATAACATCGACATCATAATTTGAATTTCAGTAGTCTTAAAGTAACTTTGCGCTCCATTGATTAGGACCGGAATGTTGTATGAACCAAAGATATCGGAAATAATTAAGTTGTTATTTCTAGTCGAGGAAATAATTGAGATATCAGAATATTGAATTGGACGCATCACTTGTTTATCACGGTCAAATACTGGTAACTGCTTTTCAACCATTTCGTTAATCTTTTGGGCAACCATTTCCACTTGGCCATGCGCACTGTCTTGGACTTGGAATTGGTCATCGATTGGTTCTTCTTCATCGTCCTTACTTTCGTAAATCATCACATCGACGTTGGATTGTAATTCATCTGGATAGTATTTCGCACCTGCCTTTAGTTTGGCATCCCCAGTGTAATCAATTTCACCAACTCGTTTGTCCATTGTTTGGGTGAAAACTAAGTTGATGAAGTCATCGATGTTTTCTGCTGAACGGAAGTTATCGGGTAAGACAATGGTGTGGCCATCTTCGCTATCCATGCGTTCGATAAACATAGAAGGATCGGCTAAACGGAAACGGTAGATGGATTGTTTAACGTCTCCCACCATGAACATATTGCT
Organism: Apilactobacillus sp. EABW-1NA; assembly: GCF_030398685.1. Taxonomy (NCBI): domain Bacteria; kingdom Bacillati; phylum Bacillota; class Bacilli; order Lactobacillales; family Lactobacillaceae; genus Apilactobacillus; species Apilactobacillus sp. EABW-1NA. The sequence goes on along the minus strand of NZ_JAPDKO010000007.1, from coordinate 18,809 downwards.
GTGTTCTGGGTTCGCCAATGTTGATAAAATCGCGTCTTGTAGACGATTATTATCTTGGTATTCATCGACCATGATTTCATTATATTGATTTTGGAGGTTCACTCTGACAGCCTTAGATTCGCCGTCTGAGCCAGATAGAATATCGTAGGCATAATGTTCCACATCAATGAATTCTAGACAGTGACGCTTCAATTTAGTCTTTTGATAGCTATCGGTGAATGCTAGGACAACTTGTATCAATTTCTCGATTAATTGTTTGGAAGCCTTCATTACTGAAAGGTTTTCTTCTTCGTTTAACGTAAAGTACTTATCGGGTAGTTTTTGAACCGCCTTCTTGGCGTTGTCTCGAATGTCTTTGATACGGTCGTGAAGTCCCTTAGCAATGTCGTCATAGTCCTTGGTAACACGTGGGAAAGCCTTGAACTTAATGTCTTCAAAGGCTTGCTTAATGTCATTCCAATCTGAATCAGGCAACATGTCATATAGGACATTGATATTATCAATATCGACTTGAACGGAAGCCGCTTCTTTTTCCATCAAGTTTTCGTCAGCAATTCGTTTAGCTGATTCAAAAGATAGACGTTGTTGGGTCAAATCGTTTTGAATGAAGGGTAATAGATTGTTTTGGTAAAAGTCGGAATGAACCAAATCATCTCCATCGATATCGTAAATCTTGGTGGTATTCTTCAACCAATCGACCGGGTCACGATTTACGTTGGCGTAATCATAAATTCTAAATACTAAGTCTGTTAAACCATCGTCGGAACGGTCATTGGAGAAGTTTTCGGTCAATTGAGCAAATAAGCCATCACTATCGTTGGCGTATAGGTCTTCTCTAACTGAATCCCAAACCTGTTCTTTTAGCATTTGGCTTTCGGTTTGGTCCGCCAACAATCTAAAGTTAGGGTCCAAATCAATAATGTAGTAATAACTTTGGACGATTTTTTGACAGAATGAGTCCATTGTTGAAATATCAGCGACCGGCAAACGACGTAATTGACGCACTAAAAATGCCTTAACGTCGGAGTCGGTGGCCTTTTTCAATTCTTGTTGTAACGCCTTTTGAATACGGTCACGCATTTCCTTGGCAGCGGCCTTGGTAAAGGTAACGATTAGCATTTCATCAATGTTGACGCGGTCGTTTAATAACTTGTTAATCACACGGTCAACTAGGACACGGGTCTTACCAGAACCGGCTGAGGCTGAAACGAGGACGTTTTCATCAAAATGTCCGGTAACGGCTTCTTTTTGTGGCTTTGTGTATTCCATTATTGATTGTCCCCCCTTAGCATTTTCAAGACGTCTTCTAACGAGTAGTTAGGCACGTCTCTATAGTTGTTTTCATTCAATAGCGGATCGAACTGCATGATTGAACGATAAGGTGTAAATTGCATTGCGTCTTGGTTTTGACCAAAGCGCGCTGGTTTCAAATCGATGTTTCCAGTAAAGATTTCCAATCCGGCCTTCTTAATTAGGTCCTCGTTGTGAGATAGCAATAGGTCCAAGTCTTCAGGTTGCACGATTGGACTGGACTTGTAGAAACTACCGTCCTTTTTCTTTCTCAATGGGTAAACATTGGATGAACCGTACTTGTCATCTGCGATGGTCTTATCAATCTTATCCAATAACTCACCGTCGTTAACTAGAATCCCTTGGTATTTTTGTTTGCTTAATACCGCTTCTTCAAATGATTTCTTCAAATCATCCTTGGTGTACTTAGGATTGTAGATGTGCATGTATACGGCACCGGCCAAGGCGGCCTTTTCTTCTTCATCGATGATGCCTAGGTTGTGCGCTAACACATCGATGTAGGTCATCATTTGCATAGAAGTTCCGTCGTAGACACGTGAGAAGTCCAACTTACGTTCACTGGACTTGTAGTCGACAATTCCTAGGTAGTTCTTGCCATCGACGTTCATTGAATCGATTCTATCGATTCGACCACGAACGTTAACCAACTTTGCAGTGGTTAGTTCGTTGCTCTTAGGCAATTCAAAACTAAGTGGTTTCAAATCATCCTTATGACCAACTTGACCGAATGAGATTTCGGTCTTTTTCGCACGCATTGGTGTGTACTTACTTTGTTTTTGAATCGTTTCGATTGTGTGTTTAACGGTCTTAATCAATTGATTCTTGATGTAATTCATTCGACTAGAACTGCTCAAGATGGTGTATTGGAAGTCGTTTGGATCTTCTAACATCTTGGCAACAACAGTATCAACCAATTCATTGATTGCTTGTTTGTCCAAGTTTTCCAAGTCGATGTGTTCTGAATTTACGATGCGCATCAAGTGGTCCATTGATTCGTGATAGAACTGACCGGTACTTGCTGGAGATAAGTCAAAGACATCACGTTCTTTTAGCTTCAAACCATAGCGCAAGAAGTATTCGTATGGGTTGCTGTAAAATTGTTCCAACTTAGAGATGGAAGTATTGATTTTATCGCCGTATAAACCAGTAACGATTTCTGGCAACAATTGCGTTGGTGTGTTGTTGTAGTCCAAACCACCCAATAGTTTGTTGGTTAAATCACGGTAGTTTAGGTTTTGATCTAGTTTGTTGTATACATATTGCCAGGCAGGGGCCAAATTAGAATTGTTCAGTTTGGCGTCTTGGCTAGCTTGAACCAGGTGACGAAGTGTTGAACGATAAGTTCCGACATATTCGTAGATATCCTTGGCATCAGCGGTTGGATGACTGGAAATGTGTTGTATATCAATGCCGAAGTGTTCAGCAATTCTGGAAACGTATGGGGAAATGGCGACTGATGATTCGTCACTATCGCCTAAACTATAGGAAAAAATTAGCTTTTCACTACCTGATAGGAATGCTAGATAGTTTAGGAATGGATCGTTGGCCATTTGGTTTTCAGATGTTTCACGCAAGTATTGGTCGTCGTCAAAGAAGTCACGCAAATCATCACGGTCCGCGTCACTAAATAGTGCTTCGTTGGTAATTTTATCTGGCATTACTTCGTCGGTCGCACCCATCATGAAGACCACTTTACGATTGTTCATTTGAACGATTCCACTTTCAGAAATGGCAACTTGGTCCAATGTTGATGGAATTTGTGAGTAGTTGGCACCTGAGAATCCACTTTGAAGAAGACTCAAAAAGTCGTCCGCGACAAATTCACGGTTCCCCAAGATTGAAACGTAGTCATCTAACAAATTACAGAATGTTTGCCATACCTGTTCTGGTTGAGCCGCATCCAATAGGTTGTCCTTTAGGATGGATTCGTTACGCCATTCTTTTAGTCTTCTAACCACTCCAATGTCCACTAGGAATTGGAATAATATGGCAGCAGCTTCTTGACCGGTTTTGGCGTTTCGCATCTTCTTGAAGAATGGTGGGAAGTTATCACCAATAAAGTGTCTGATCACATTAATTTTACCGGAAATGTTACGCATTCTATCTGCTTGAACACCAAAATCACTGTCGGATAGCCATGCGTATTGCCAGTCTTCCTTTTGAGTCCAGCGAGAGCCTTCATACCCATTCTTTAGTACCAAGTTTTCGGTTAAGGCCACGTATTGACGGTAATCATCACCTTCAATAAAGTTACCATTACCATCACCTGGGACCATTAATTCGGTCTTTAGTAAACGCATGACGTCTTGGTATTGGTACTTACGAGAACCATTTTCCAGACTAAAAAGTGCATCGATTAATTCCACCAATGGATGGTCTTCCATTGATTTGGCAACGTCGTTAAACGCAGGAATATCGAGTAGTTTAAATACCGGTTTGATCACGTTTTGATACTTGTCCAAGTGACGAGTCAAGATTAAGAAGTCGGAGTATTTGTAGCCACCATGGGCGACCATTTGGCGAATCTTGACCGCGATATTTTCCACCTCAGCAAACGGACTATCGGCACGGTAGACCTGAATGCTGTCAGGATTACTTAGTGCACTCTTGTCGATATCCCCTAGTCCAGTGGATTGTGCCCAGTATGTATCTAGTTTGTGTAAATCATCTGACACGCGAAGATTCTTAGCCATTTTATCGACCAATACGGGAACATTATTGGCACGGGCAACGTTGTAAAAACGGTTGTACCACTTGGCTGATTGGAAGAATAAGTTTGGTCCTTGCGGTAGTTCGTCGGGGTACTTACGATCCAAGTTCAGACCAATGGTAACACCAGCGGAACGCTTGATTAGTAATTCGACTAGCTTGGCTTCTTGAGCGGTAAAATGGTTAAATCCATTGAAGTAAAAATGACTGTGGGATAGGTCTAGTTCGTCATTTTCGATAAAACGACAGAAAAGGTTTAAAACGTCTGATTTATATAGGTAGATTCCTTGAGTTTGTTCCTCAAAAGCGCGGTAAATGATGATGAAGTCATGCATTTTATCGCGTAATCCAGCGTTTAGTTTATCGTTATTGTCGACAATTTTTTCAAGATTGTCGGCAGAAATTTGGCCGGCTTGCATTTCACTGATTTGTTGAGCTAATTTTTGAATAAACCCCGGTTGGCCGGTTTCACCCCTAAAGACGGTCAATTCATCCTGGTGGTCGATTAAGATTTGGTAAATCAGCATACTGATACCGGAGTCGCTTAGTCTTGTCTTTTGGTATTCTTGGTTATTCTTCATGTAATACCAGACAAGTCGGGTAATGGAGAAAGTCTGGAACTTACTTTCGGCATAAATTGGTTCGTTGTCGGTGTTTAAATCCTTTAAAGCTTGCACTTCGGATTCGAACTTAATGTGGTTAGGAACTAGATAGAAGAATTCGTCGTTAGGGTGATTATTGATTGATTCTTTTAACGAATCAACGATGACTGCTTCATGATCATAGCTGGCGGTTCCCAAAATAAATTGTAAAGACATTTCATTACCCCTTTTTCATGAATTAATAGTCTAATTATATAATACGTGAAAACATGTGTCAGACTTTTCAAACATTTAATTATTCTCCCAAAAGATGATTAAGTCGGCGTTTATGCAAACGATAATTTTTAATCGAAAAAAATTTAGATTTTTCGAGTCATAATCTTTGGTGCAGTTATTTGGTTGTGGTATATTAAATCGTACACAAAATATTAATACAAAACGTATGGATATTTTGGCAAATAAAAAATAATTATGATGTAATATAGGATCGATTTTTTATTTATTGGGATAAAGCCCTAACTTGGGTTTTAAAAATCGTCTACCGCCTTGAGCATCAAAGAAAGAGGTAAAGTTTATGTTCAGACATACTCGTAAATTACAATACAACGCTAAGCCAGATCGTCCAGATCCAATTATGGCTCGTCGTCTACAAGAAGCCCTAGGTGGTCAATGGGGTGAAACTACTGGTATGATGTCATACCTATCACAAGGTTGGTCATCAACTGGTGATGAAAAGTACAAAGACTTACTATTAGACACTGGTACTGAAGAAATTGGTCACGTTGAAATGATTTCAACTATGATTGGTTACCTATTAGAAGGTGCACCAACTACTATGACTACTGAAGAAATGAAGAATGACCCAGCTAAGGCTGCCCTACTTTCAGGTATGGACCCAGAACATGCATTAGTTCATGGTCTAAATGCTGGTCTAAACAACCCTAACGGTGCTGCATGGAACGCTGGTTACGTTACTTCATCAGGTAACCTAGTTGCTGACATGCGTTTCAACGTTGTTCGTGAATCACAAGCTCGTCTACAAGTTAGCCGTCTATACGACATGACTGATGACGAAGGTGTTCGTGACATGTTGAAGTTCCTATTAGCTCGTGAAACTCAACACCAACTACAATTCATGAAGGCTCAAGAAGAACTAGAAGAAAAATACGGTGTTATCGTTCCTGGTAACATGCACGATATCGAACACAGCGAATACGCTCACGTTCTAATGAACTTCTCTGATGGTGACGGCTCACGTGCATTCGATGGCCAAGTTGCTAAAGACGGTCAAAAGTTCACCTTCCAAGAAAACCCAGAAGCTATGGGTGGTATTCCAGAAGTTAAACCAGCTGACCCTCGTCTACACAACGACCAAGGCTAATTTCTGTCTTTTATCCTACAATTTTCGAAATACGACAATTAAACTTATTAATCCAAACAAAAACTCCAACTTCGGTTGGAGTTTTTTATATTTTCTTAACTTGTTATTTTTTCATAATAGAATTAGAATTATATTAATAAAATTCATAGGAGTGTTTGTCGTGCAATTTATTTTCGCTTTACTTCATGGAATCGCCGAAATGATTTCAAACTCAATTGCTTTTCACTTAACCCTATTACATATTGAACCTTCAGACATCTTTTTGAAGCTTCCCCACATTATTCAATCAATCGTTAACTTTATTAGATAGATCAAAAAGACACTCCTGTTTAGGAGTGTCTTTTGTTTATTTGCTTAAATCACTATCATTAAAAATTTTGGTGATTTTAGTTCCGCTACTATCAACTCTTCCGTCAACACCAATGGTTAAAGATTTGTTTCTATATGTAACAACATAGTATAAAAGGTTTCCCGACCCCTGGTTATCAGTAAATTTCGGATGTTCTTTACGATGTTTTTGAATGAACTTAATAACTGCTGGTTCCTTACAATATTTCTTCAAACTTTTATCGTTTTGAACGATACCGTAATATTCATTTTGCACACTGAAATCAGATTGCTTGTAAATATTAAAGGCAAGAACTGCCACTACCAAGACGCCAATCGCTGCCACAATTATGAGAACTGCTTTTTTCATCTTATATAACCTCTCTCTAATCCAAAATTAATGTTAGCCTTAACCGTATCACTTTCACACATCGATGTAAATAACTTTAATATGGAGTATCTTTTGTTTAATATCAAATTCATTGTGGTAATATTAGGCACAATAAAAACGTAAATCAGGAGGAATGCCCATGCCATCAAATAATGAAGCTGAACAGTTAAAGAAAATCATGAACGATACTTTAGACATATCAAAATACATATTAGCCAGCAAAGACGATGACGAAATTCTTACCCATATTGCCAAATTAATAAATTGTGATGCATATATTATGGATGTTTTCGGTCGCCTTCGTTCATACAGTGAAAACGCAAAGATGGATGCATCCCTCTTCGAATCCGTAACTCATGATCTAAAACTCATCGAACTAACCGAACCGGTCACCCTTTTGGACAAGTACAGCATCTATCCACTAAAGACTATGGACAAGTTGACCCGCAGATTTGTGGTATTTTCGATGAAGATGCCAGAAGATTTAAGCTCTCAATTATTGATTGAAAACATGGTCAACCTCCTAAGTCTAGAAAGCATGCAGGTCAGCATTAATTTGAACCAAGTTAGACAACGTCGCAACGAATTGTTCGACACCATCTTGGCGCAAAACCTACCGGAAAATGCCTTCGAAGATACTTTGAAACTAAACGGACTAGACTCTAATTCAATGTATAAGGCGTTTGAAATCGACGAAATTAATTCCGTCGACACCGGACACCACCAAGAAGATATGCACCGTGTTAACGACTATATCTACTGGTACTTTGAAAAGTTACAAATCCCAATCATCTTGATTTCATGGCATTTCAAGCCATTCATTTTGGTCGAAACTAAAAAGAGTTTGTTACCATTATTAAACGAACTAAGTAAGTTCATCCACGAAAACTTTGTTGGATCAAAGACGCAAATCGGATACACCAACGATGCTAAGCCACTGATTCAATTCAAGAAGTTACTTCGTGAAGCCGATGAATCCTTGGATGTCGCTAAACGTGAAAACATATTGAAGCCAAATAAGTTCATCCCGCAACAGGTTGAAGATATCTTGAGCCTAGTACCAAAGAAAGAAGCCGACATGTTTGTCGACGCCATCCTCGGTCCTGTTTTAAACCTAAAGGATGACGAAAAAGATGAATTAATCGAATTGCTTTCCTACTACTACGCCGATAATCAATCGATTTCAATGGCGGCCAACGATCTATTCATTCATAGAAATACCGCCGTTTATAGATTAAAGAAGCTGGAAAAACTACTTAACATGAGCCTAAACGATGTTTCAGATAGTGAACAACTCAGAATGGCTACCAAATTATACTTAATTCACCACTAAGGAGGGCTAATTTATTTGATTGATAGCAATATAAATAAGTATATCGATAATAATGATGTTTTAGAGATATACTCAAAATCCAGGGATAACTTTGAGTTTGAAGATTTTATTTTGGGAATTATTGTGTCAGAAAAAGGTAATTATCTATTGGTTGAAACACTAGATGATTCTGGACTCTTAGATTCATATACATTATTACTAAAAAACGATATTTCTAAAATATCTTCAAATACCAACTATACAAATGTTTTTACTCATTACGTCAACAGCAATAAAAAGAATGATATATACGATCCTTTTGAGTTGAAAAAAGAAATGAGCAGTATACGTAATAAAAAACTGGATGATATTATCCAAACTTTCTTGAGTAACAGAAAAGTTATATCACTTTGTACAAGTGTTGATGAAAACTTCCATAAAGGAAACATAATCGCATATGACAAGAATCACATCGTTTTAGATGAAGAAAGGTATCAACAAACTTTTGAAAGTGAAATACAAGAAAAAAATAATTTAATAAAATTAGATACTATAACTGCTTTTGACTTGTTAAGTAAAGAAAATAAACTATATGAACAATATTTAAACAAAGACATATAGTTCTTAATTAATATTCCGAAATTCACAGAATTTATAGGAGAAAACACAAACGAATTTAATCTCTCTATTAGAAACATTTTTCTGTATAATTTCTATTTTCAAAAAAAAATTAAATAAAAAAGGTCAGGACATATTCCTGGTCTTTTTTAAAATTCACTATCATCTTGATTTTCAGTAATTTCACGAATGAAATTCTCTGCTTCATTGGAAATAATTAATTTTTTCTTATCCTCAATCCCTGCATTTCTGACAACTGTAAAGATATAAAATTCGATATATGCAATAAAAAAAGAGCCAATCGGCTCTTTTTTAATAGTTAATCACATTGTTTTCTCCAATTGATAACTTAGGAACTTTTACTCTAACACTTTTTTATGAAATTCCTTTTGATCAATTGTGATTGAATTGGATTTTCTTAATTTCTTTTGGTTAATAAAAACTATATTTGCACTAGAATCTGCCACGAATTCTTTAATTACCTTTCCTCTGTTAAAAACTCTGATGGTAGATGGAGCTACATTGCTAAGATAAATTTTTACGCCCTTTTCGTTTCGTGTATTTTTATAAACGACAGGCTTTTCAGTAATCTAATTGTGGAGAACACAAAAAGCGTAGATAACTTAATAATTAGGATGCGTCTTTATTTGTATAAAAATTCAAAAATAAAATATTTTAATTTAATCAACAAATAATTCTATAATTAGGTTATTTAAAAAACTTATTTGACAATAAGTTAAAAATGATGATATTTTGTATTAGTTACATAATTAATTTTTAGGAGGATTTCATTTTGAATTTAAACAAATCTTTAAAAAGAACTGGAATTATTCTTTTCTCAACCATCACTTTAGCAGGAGTTACTGTCCCAGGAATGTCAAACGCTAAAGTTTTGGCTGATTCAGTAAAATCTACTCATGTTGAACAAAATAATTCTATTTCTAAAGATTCAACATCAAAACAAGGAAATAATATTTCAAAATTATTTAAAAAGGCTGATAAATACATATCAATGGATGGTAATCAATACGTCTTAAGTGATGAAGCATCTAAAGATTTTTCAAAACAAGAACTGGATACAATCCAATCCCAAATCAACAATGCTAATGAATCTATAAAATTATCATTGAATAATAAAAAAGTTTTTACTACAGTTAATCATGCAAGTAAGTCTATAACTAATTATATTCCAAACACAAATACGAATAACAATAATAGAAAATTTGGTCATATGTTATATCGTTATGGTTCTAATAAAGTAACAATGGGTTGGAATTATGTAAGACTTTACATGAATAAGACTACAACACAAGGTGTAATAACAGGTGGAATTGCAATTACAGCAAGAATAACTGACATGCTTGCAACAGTTTTAACAGATGGATTAGCATCTGTTCTAGCAGACCTAGTTATTACAGGATTAGCTGCATATTTAGGTTATGTATCAGTTACAGCTATTAAAGGTGGTACATATGTAGATCTTAACACTATAGAAATGGAGATTAATAATGCTGGATGGCAATAGAAAAAAAATATTTATCGTAGCAGACCTTGTGCTTACATTCTTAATTGCTGCTTCTGCTGGATATTTATCAGGTAAATTTAATTTTTCTTCAAGTCAGAACATTATAGCTACTATTGCGGTAGTAATTATAATATCAACTATAACTCATATAATACGTTTAAAAATGAATGATAAGCAGAAAAAAAAGTAATTTAATTAGTAAAAATTAAATATATTCTTTTAAGCATGATATTTATTAACTATACAAAATATAATAGACATCATGCTTTTTATATATCTTATGATTAGGTATCTATTTGTTTTATAGAAGTGGGATATATCCATAGAAAGATGTGATCTATTCAAAGTTTGGATAGATCATTTATTAAACTGCAAAATACTTAATAGTTATTTGCATATTATGTAATCTCTTTTATATGAGTATTTCTTTAATGCAATTAAATTATGCAATAAATAGGTTAAAATTAAACTTTTTTTAAACCAATATCAGTATTTTTTATAATAAAATAATTATGAAAAATATAATTATAGGAGTGATTAGAGTTGCAAAAAAATAATGTATTTAAGCTAGCAATTATTTTTTTATTAACATTAGTTGTAAGTACCGCCACTGTTATTCCAGCTGCTAATGTTCGTGCTAATGCTAACGCTAACGAACAACAAGAAAACATTTCTAAGGTTGTTTATAATGATTCAATAAATCAAGCTACTGTAAACTATTTTACAGATAATAATGGTCAAAATTTTTATAATGATCTTACTAATAGTTTAGCTGCTGAAGGCAAGTATCCAGAAAGCTTAGAGCTTCGTTGGTTCGACTCTGCTGCAGTAAAAGTCGGTGTAAAAGCTATGATACTTGCTATGAAACGTATTGGAAAAAAAGTGTGGGATGCAGCAATTGAAAGAGTTGTTAAGCACATTCCAACGAAGGAAACAACTAAAAAAGCTTTATTTAAATTTCTTCAATTTAAATCTTTGATGACGGCTCTTGATATAGCTACTGGCATTAATGGTAAAATTGAGGACATTTTGACAAGTATCCTATATAAAGGAGTTCATATTCCTAAATTTATCGCAGGAATTATTGCAAGAGCGGTGGTGGACATTGCCCTTTGATTAAATCATTAAATATAGCCATTGTTTTTAACATTATCTATGCATTAATCATATCATCCTTATTTGTGTATGTACTAAAACCATACTTCTCGATTATTGATATGAATAATCCAATTATTGCAGGAACTAACATTGTTTTTATAATACTTTTAGTAATTACCATTCTAAAGGTATATAGTTGGTTTATAAATGCGGATATCCAAGTAATTAGTTACTGTATATTTTTTATATTATGCTGTTTATTCATAATCCTATTTAAATGGTTATAAATATTATTGAAAAAGGTTGAAGGTAGATTATATTACCTTCAACCTTTTTCAATAATAAATAATAATTATAAAATCAATTTTAAGAGGAAGGGACGTTCAAATGAGATATGGATATGCAAGAGTTAGTACTTTAGGACAATCGCTAGATAACCAAATTCAATCACAATTGATCAAAAGGAATTTAATAAAAAAACAAGTGTTAGAGTAAAAGTTCCTAAATTATCAATTGGAGAAGCTAATATGATTAACTATTAAAAAAAGAGCCATTTGGCTCTTTTTTATTTTATCCATTGACGGCATTTAATCCGACTGCAATACCTGCTAAAAAGCCAATAATTACAATAGCGGTAAATAAAAACCAATATCTGTATTTATAAATTTCTCTCATAATAAGCACTCCCCCATTGATTATGTTGATTATTTGATATCAATGATTATAAATTAAACATCAAAAAAGAGCTAGCTATATTTAGCTAGCTCCCTTTTTTTAGGCATATGCTTTTGAGTTTCTTTCCTTTAGATATAGAGCTCCGCAGAAAACGATTGACCAAATAATTGCACCAATTGCTCCAACCACGTCACCTGGGATAAAGAATAGACTCGCGAAAATGACGAAGAAGAATAGGATTGTTAAAGGACTGGTAATTGTGTATCCAGGCATCTTGAAACCATCGCTTAGGAAGTCGTTTGATGCGCGGTACTTTCTGTGAGCAACCATTGTTAGTAGGTAAACAATGATGTACATGTCACTTGATGATCCAGCCACGATTGTAAATACAGAACTAATGCTGTTACTTACACTCATGATTGGAGTAATGAAGATTAGAGCAGCCGAGATTAGAATTGCGGCACTAGGGATTCCGTTTTTAGAAACCTTACCGAAGTGTCTGTTCATGAACCCTTCCTTACGTCCTTCAGTAGCTAGTTGGTAGAAGTGACGTCCGGCAGAGAAGATAATACTGTTTAGAGAAGATGCAGCTGATGTTAATACAACGAAGTTAATAATAGCAGCGGCGGCAGGTAGTCCAGCAAGTGTAAATACTTGAACGAATGGACTCTTATCTGGAGTGATTGATGTCCATGGAATAACTGCCATGATAACGGCTAGTGCTCCAATGTAAAAGATCATGATTCTCCATAAAGTTTCGTTAACAGCCTTCTTAACAACTTTGTGTGGGTTCTTTGATTCACCTAGGGTAATACTTACGAATTCAATACCTTGGAATGCGAAGAATACCATTGGGAAAGCAGAGATGAAGTTAAATGAACCATGTGGGAATAAAGTAAAATGATTAGTAATATTGCTAATTGATGCGTGTCCCAAAGGTGTTGATGTGTGAGCAAATACCATGATAATTCCAGTTACAATCAATGCGACGATTGCCACAATTTTGATCATTGCAAACCAGAATTCAGCTTCACCAAATAGTTTGGCGGCAATTAAGTTAATTGATGCTAGTACAACCAAGAAGGCAACTTCGACAATCCACGATGGAATGTTTGGGAACCAGAAGGCAAAGTATGTAGCAATGGCGGTTAGTTCGGCCATGCTGGCAAACAAAAGTCCTAACCAGTAACTCCAACCGGTGAAGTATCCAGCAGTTGGTCCGAGGTATTTGGAGATAAATGATACGAAGGTGTGTTGAGAAGGATCGGCGTAAAACATTTCACCGATGGCTCTCATCATTAGAAAGAAGAAACATCCTAATACTAGGTACACTAGCATTACTGACGGTCCAGTCTTTGAAATGGTACTTCCAGATCCAAGGAATAACCCGGTTCCGATGGTTCCACCAATCGCAATCATCTGAACGTGACGGTTGCTTAGTGAGCGAAGTGTACCATCCGCATTTTTCGTTATCTTTTCTTGCATAAAGATTCCCCCTTTTAAGCTTATTGATTTATTCGCTAATCAACTTAACTTTGATTGTTGAAAATATTATCATCATTTTTCTAGATGACAATAGCTTTAAAGGAGTTTTGGTAAATGTCACAAGGCGATTGTAATATCTTACAAAAGCGCTCAATTATGCTTTAGAACGGGAAACAAGACGTTTTATACCGATACCTGCATAGAATGCAACTGTCCAAATTACTGCACTAATTGCGCCGAGTTCATCCCCTGGAATGAAGAACAAACTAACGAAAATGAAGACGAAAAATGCAATGGTTAGTGGACTGGTAAATTGGTAAGCTGGCATCTTGAATCCATGATCCAAGAAGTCGGCTGACTTTCTGTATTTACGATGCGCAAACATGGTAAATAGGTAAACGATAATACACATGTCACTGGTTGCACCGGCAACTAAGGTGAACATGAATGAAACGCTATGCGTAACCGTTAGGATTGGGTTAATCAAGATTAAAGCAGCGGTTAGACCAATACTTGAGATTGGAATCCCGTTTTTTGAAACGTGAGTTAGGTTTTTATGAATAAATCCATCGGTATGAGTATCCTTAGCTAGTTGGTACAAATGACGACCAGCTGAGAAGATAATACTGTTCAATGAAGAAGCAGCTGATGTTAATACCACAAAGTTAATAACAGCAGCGGCTGCAGGTAACCCTGCAATTGAAAATACCTGCACGAATGGACTGTTAGTTGGAGATAGTTTTGTCCATGGAATTACCACCATAATTACTGATAGTGCTCCAATGTAAAAAATCAAAATTCTCCATAGAGTTTCATTAACAGCCTTCTTTACAACGGTCTTTGGATCCTTGGATTCCCCCAGCGTGATGCTGACGAATTCGATTCCTTGGAAGGCAAAGAATACCATTGGGAATGCGGCAAAGAAGTTGAAGAATCCGTGTGGGAACATTGTAAAGTGGTCAAAAATGTTACCAAATGAAGCGTGACCAACTGGGGTTGAAGCGTGGAAGAACGCCATGAAAATCCCGGTCACAATCAACGCAACAATGGCAATCACTTTAATCATCGCAAACCAGAATTCAGCTTCACCAAAGACCTTAACGGCAATGATATTCAATGTGGCTAAGACGGCTAAAAAGACGACTTCGATTAACCATGCCGGAATGTGTGGGAACCAAAAGTTCACATATGTAGCGATTGCTGATAATTCGGCCATGCTGGCAAATAGCAAACCAATCCAGTAACTCCATCCGGTGAAGTATCCGGCGGTGTGACCTAGATATTTAGTAATAAATGCAACGAATGTATGTTGGTTTGGATCAGAGTAAAACATTTCTCCGATTCCTCTCATCATCAAGAAGAATAGACAACCAATCACTAGATATACCAATAGTACGGAAGGACCGGTCTTTGAAATGGTACTACCTGAACCTAAAAATAGCCCTGTTCCGATGGTTCCACCAATCGCAATCATTTGAACATGACGATTACTTAGTGAACGCACCGTTCCATCGGCGTTTTTCTTATTTTTATCATGCATAGAAATGCCTCCAATATGGCTTTTCCATTATTCATAATTTAAATTTATCCCATGTAATTGTTGATAATACTAGCATTTATCGATATTTTAATAAGCAAATCTGGATGAATTTGTAACATTATACATACGACTTGTAGAATCATACAAAAAAGCCACACCATTTATTGGTGTGGCTTCGTTTCATGTGAAACATCTTTATTTATTTTGTGGCAACTTGTTATCTGCTAAAACATCGTTAGTGTATTGTTCCACTTGTAATGCCACTTCAGCAGCGTTTGGATCGTTTGGTTGTAAATGACTAGCAGTGTCTTGTGCAACTGCCCAGTAAGCCAAACTATCGGTAACTGGAACGATATCTCTAACAATTTCCATCTTTAATTCTGGACGTTGCTTTTGTAGAGTTTCAAAAGTTCCATAGTTGGTAATCATGTGAATTTCACCGCCTGATTTTGGTGAAACACTCTTGAAGATTACCAAGTGTGATTCCTTTTGAGTGTCAGTTAGTTGTTGTTTAATTTGTTTCAATTGTTCTTTGTTTAATTGTAATGCCATTTTAAGCACCTCACTTATCTTTCGATTAATCCAATGGATTGATTGATAAATTGTTGATATTCTACTACTTTCACGGCAGTGTTTGCAACATTATCGGCAGAAACACGACCGTATTGCATTGAGATTCCTTCATCAATTACGTCCAATTCACCAGTTTGTTCATCAACAATTTCGACCGGTCTTAGGATGGTGTATGGAATTTCGTATTCGTCCACCAACTTAACGGCGTATCTTTGTTGATTCAAGTATTCCTTATTATTATCCACATCTGGATAAGTCACTTCTTCGGTTAATTCATTATCGATACCGGCTGTTGATAACATAATAAACTGTTCAAGTGGTGGGTTAACGCGGTCCAATGCTTGGATGACCGCACCGATTTGTAAATCGACATCAAGTGGTCCCAAGAATGTATAGATAACGTTTACACCTTCCAAATTGTCGGCATAAGCATTAACATCCTCGAAATCGATGCCATCTAGTAAGTTTACTTCATATTGATTTGATAATTTATCGTAGACCTTTTGGCCTAATTGATGAAAATTACCAATAATCAAAACCTTCTTCATGGTTAACCCTCCTTCATTCATTAAATTTATTTTATCAAAAATTAATGCCTAAGTTAACGCCAAATGGTTTAAAAATCAGCGATTAGGGTTCATAATTAGTATGAACGTATAAAAAATTTGAGGAGGCCTTTTTACATGGTAAAAATTGGTAAATCAAACGTAGAATCAACCCCACTTGGTTTAGGAACCAATGCGGTTGGTGGTAACAACTTATTCCCAAACTTAAAAGATGAAACTGGTATTCAAATCGTAAAGACCGGTCTAGATTCTGGAATCACCCTATTAGATACTGCATTTGCATATGGTATGGGTCATTCAGAAGAACTAATTGGTCAAGCAATTAAAGGCTACGACAGAAGCAAGTTCGTTATTGCTACAAAGGCCGCTCAAGACACATCAGACGGCGATGTAAAAATTAACAATAACCCACAATTCTTAAAGAAATCAGTAGATGATGCATTGAAGCGTCTACAAACTGACTACATCGATATCTTCTACATTCACTTCCCAGACGACCAAACTCCAAAGGATGAAGCGGTTGCTGCATTAAACGAAATGAAGAAAGAAGGTAAGATTAAGGCTATCGGTGTTTCAAACTTCTCACTAGATCAAATCAAGGAAGCTAACAAAGACGGCTTAGTTGATGTTGTTGAAGATCAATACAGTCTATTACACCGTGATGCTGAAACTGAAATGTTCGATTACTTACGTGAAAACAACATTTCATTCGTACCATTCTTCCCATTAGCATCTGGTCTATTAACTGGTAAGTACTCAGAAGTTGTCGACTTCCCTGAAAATGATATCAGACACGGTAACCCTGACTTCACCGGTGAACGTTTCGAAAAGATCGTTGAAAAGGTTAACAACCTAAAGCCACTTGCTGACAAGCATGGCATTACCACTGCTCAATTAGTATTAGCATGGTACATCAAGAACCCAGACGTTACTGTTGTTATCCCTGGTGCAAAGCGTCCAGAACAAGTTGAAAGCAATGCAAAAGCATTGAACGTTTCACTAAGTGACGAAGAATATGCACAAATTGATAATGACTTTAGAAACATCTAATCGATTTTAACTCCAATGTTCGGATTTTACTCCAACATTGGAGTTTTTTTATCATAAAACGTCAATTTTCGTTTAAATTTGTCTAAAATAGTTCGCTTTTTAGTGGACTTAAGTTCTAATTATGGTAATATATACGTATAATATTAATAAATACGAACATTAAAGGAGAATGTTTCATGTTAAAGGGAATTGCTAATTTCTTTCATTTTGATGAACTAGGTACTAACTACCGTACTGAATTCATCGCTGGTTTAACTACCTTCGTTTCAATGGTTTACATTCTATTCGTAAACCCAAACGTTATGAGTGCTTCAGGTATCGATAAGGGTGCCATGTTCACTGCAACTGCTCTTGCAACTGCTCTTGGATGTTTCTTAATGGGGATCATCGCTAACTACCCAATCGCTTTATCTACCAGTTTGGGTACTAACGCTTTCTTCGCCTACTCAGTCTGTGTGGGTATGAAGGTTCCTTGGCAAACAGCGCTAGCCGGTACATTTATCGCAGCTATTATTTTCATGCTTTTAACAGCGTTCAAGCTAAGAGAAACAATCATTGACGCTATTCCTGCTGATTTAAAAAGTGCCATTGCCGGTGGTATTGGTCTATTCATTGCCTTTCTTGGTTTAAACCAAGGTGGCCTAGTTGTTGCTGACAAATCAACTCTAGTAACTCTTGGATCACTTCACGTTGGTAGTACTTGGTTAACCATCTTTGGTTTAATCCTAACCGTTGTCTTAATGAGTGCCCGCGTTCCTGCGGCTATCTTCATTAGTATGGTTGCTACTACTATTTTAGGTATGGTTACTGGATTAATCGCTTTACCAACTCACGTTGTTTCAAGCGTTCCAAGTATCAAACCAATCTTCTTAACTGCAATTTCACACGTTACTGACATCAACACATTACAACTATGGATTGTTGTATTTACATTCTTATTAGTTACCTTCTTCGATACCACTGGTACTCTAGTTGGTTTAGCTAAACAAGCTGGTTTCATCAAAGACAACAAGATTCCACGTATCGGTCGTGCCCTAGGTTCTGACTCATTAGCCATGGTTGGTGGTTCTCTACTAGGTTCATCCCCAATGGGTGCCTTCGTTGAATCATCAGCAGGTATCGCCGTTGGTGGTCGTTCTGGTTTCACAGTAATCGTTACTGGTATCTTCTTCTTACTAGGAACATTCTTCTCACCACTTCTTGGTGTAATTACCGATCAAGTTACTGCTCCTGCATTAATCGTTATCGGTATTCTAATGGCTAACGCCCTACGTGATATTCACTGGG
The DNA here is from genome assembly GCF_030398685.1 of Apilactobacillus sp. EABW-1NA. Taxonomy (NCBI): domain Bacteria; kingdom Bacillati; phylum Bacillota; class Bacilli; order Lactobacillales; family Lactobacillaceae; genus Apilactobacillus; species Apilactobacillus sp. EABW-1NA. The sequence continues at coordinate 359 of NZ_JAPDKO010000007.1, read as the reverse complement.
ACAAATTCGAATTAGCTGCTCCATCATTCTTGATTATATTAGGTATGCCACTTACTTACAGTATCTCAGATGGTATTGCTTTAGGTTTCATCGTATACCCAATCTCAATGTTGGCTGCTAAACGAGGAAAAGAAGTTCACCCACTAATGTACGTGCTAGGTGTAATCTTCATCATCTTCTTCTGGCTATTAAACGAATAATAAGACAAATAAAAAGAGACCTCTGTGGAGGTTGAACTGAACCCCTTGAGTTGGAGAAATCTAACCTAAGGGGTTCTTTTATGTTTTCTAAAGAATTAAAATTAGCTGCCATTAAAGATTATTATAATGGTTTAGGATTTACAAAAATTATTAATAAGT
>NZ_JAPDKO010000006.1:0-75400 GCF_030398685.1 Apilactobacillus sp. EABW-1NA | reverse complement strand
AATATATATCTTATTACAACAATTATCGTATAAAACAAAAACTGGGAGGAATGTCACCGGTTGAATACCGGATCAATTCCTCCCAGAAAATAGCATAACCATCTTCCAATTTTAGGGGTTCAGGTCACCCTTTAAACGGGTTCTTTTTTTATGTTATTTTTCAACGTAGGCATCACCTAGATACCACATTGCACCAGTTGCTGAGTATCCAACATTTTTAATGTTAGTCTTCAAAACTTGTGGTTGTGATCTTTGATAGAAAGGAATAATTCCTTGTTCATTCATAAGAATCTTTTCGGCTTTAACCATGTCGTTCCAACGTTTTGAAGGATTATTAGCATCAGTAGTTGATGCATCATTTACAAGCTTATCGTATTCTTTATTGCTCCACTTACCGTAGTTAGATGAACTATCACTAGTCATTAGTTGCAAGTATGAAATTGGGTCTGGATAATTTGTTTCCCATCCAGCAACAGTAATGTCAAAGTCGCCACTATGTTGACGAGCCATTCTATTCTTCATTGGAATGGTTGAAGTAGTTACTTTCAATCCTGGTAGTTGACTAAAAGCAACATTTTGAAGGAATTCATTTACTGATTTACCCAATGTAGTATCGTCATATAGCAAATCAATTGTTATTGATTTCTTACCAATTTCTTTCATCCCTTTCTTCCAGTATTGAATGGCTTTATCTTTGTTGTAAGTAGCAGCATCTTTTACATATGATGCATCAGTGAAGTCTTTACCGTTATTATATGAAATTCCTTGAGCAGCAATTCCCTTAGCTGGTACTGAACCATCACCCATTACATCTTTGGTAAATTGGCTTCTATTAATGATCATAGACATTGCCTTGCGAATGTTTTCGTTTCTAAAAGCTGGAACTCTCTTTTCATTCATTTCAATAAAGTAAACACCTGAATTAGTTCTTTGATGGTACTCTGGGCTATTCTTGAAATGCTTTACTTGTTCTTTACTTGAAAGCATCATTTCATCTAATTGTCCAGATTGATATTCATTAAAGGCAGTATTAGTATCTTTTTCAGCACTAACCTTAACTTTATCAATTTTGGTATTTTTAGCGTTCCAATAGTACTTATTCTTAACCAAATTCCATGTATCGTTTGTACCAGTCCAACCGGTCATGGTAAATGGGCCATCATAGATATCATTGTCTGAGCTAGTTCCAAACTTATCTCCCTTTGACTCTACATAAGATTTCTTTTGTGGGAAGAAGTCTGTGCCAGTAACTAAGTACTTAAAGTATGGTTGTGGTGATGAAAGCTTAAATACAACAGTATGTTTATCAGGTGCATATACCCCTAAGTCAGTAGCTGGTTTAGTTCCTTTTTGAACTTCATCATAGTTTTGAATGTGGTCCATGTCATAAGAACTTTGAGACGTTGTCTTTGGATCAACTGTACGTTGAATTCCGTAAACAAAATCATCAGCTGTCACATCTTCACCATTACTCCATTTTGCATCACGTAAATGAAATGTATATGTTTTACCATCTTTTGAAACATCATAGCTCTTAGCAATTCCGTAATTAACCTTTCCGTTGTTACCACTTACTAATAAACCTTGTTGGATATTAGAAATCGTATTTGAAGTAACTGCATCGGACACTTTAGATGGATCTAATGTACTTAAGTCAGCTGTTTCCATCCAATTAATTGGTTTGGTAATTCCGTTATTTGATGTTTCAGTAGCTGAGTTTGTTTTTCCACAAGCTGCTAATCCAATTGCCATCATTAAAATTCCTGATCCGATAATAAACTTGTTTTTCTTCATAAAATTCATCCCCTAATTTAAAATTCTTTTCTCCCGCTTACATACACTTCTTTATCTGTTTGTTGAACAGCCTTGATATCTTTCATTGGGTTGTCATCAATGATTATGAAATCAGCATATTTATCTTCTTCAATCGAGCCGTAGTCATCATTAATTTTCATTAACTCTGCGGCGTTATAAGAAGTTCTGTACGCTTCAAATTCACTCATTCCGATGCGTTCAACCATCATTTCTAACTCTTTAGGTGTTGTCATATCAAAATAGTTATAAGGTGTTCCTGCATCCGTACCTAATGCAATTTTGACGCCTTTTTTGAAGGCATTTTTGATATTTTTATATGCATCTTCCATTGCATTTGCCATCTTTTGATGCTCCCATTTAGGTAATGTTTCTTTTCCTTTTTCAGTAACAGAAGCAGCTGCAATGATGGTAGGAACAATATATGTACCTTGTTTTTTCATCATTTCAATTTCTTCATCATCGACATAAAATCCATGATCTATTGAATCAACCCCCGCCTCAATCGCATTTCTAATTCCTGGATTTCCTTCTGCATGAGCTGCGACAATCTTATGTTTATTGTGAGCTTCATAAACTGCTACCTTCATTTCTTCAACAGTTAACTGTGCTTCGTCCATGAAGTCACCAGGGGACATAACCCCTCCAGAAGCCATGATCTTGATGCAATCGGCACCAGCTTTTAGCCCTTCACGAATTTTCTTTCTCATTTCATCAGGGGAATCTACAACGTTTCCACCGTTAGAGTAATCTCCATGTCCACCAGTCATCGTGAAAGCTTTTCCCGCGGCCATCATATGTGGAACCTTTTTGATTTTCCCTTCGACAATTAATCTTTTAATTGGAATATCAATTCCAAACTTAGATCCGCATTGTCTAACATATGTACAACCTGATTTTAAGAAGTCATGTAAGGCTTGAATTGAATCAACCGTGGTTTCAACAATATCCTTATCTTTTTCTTTGCCAACATGAGGTTCACTAGTAATATGCGTGTGGGCATTGATTAAACCCGGAGCGACAAACTTATGATTTACATCAATTACTTCGTCGTCTGATGCTGGCGAAATTTCTTGAGCAATTTCAGTAATCTTCCCTGTTTCTACATCGACTGCAAAACTAAAATCTTTAAAGACATCTTCGTGGACTCCATCAAAGATGTTGGCGTTCTTAAAAATTTTTCTATGCATATAAATCTCTCCCAACTTTTTAACAAACAACTAAAAAAACGTCCCTCAGCCAATCGGCCAAGGGACGTTTGTAACGTGGTACCACCCAGATTCAAAATATTTTCACAAATATTTTCTCGCTCGTACTACACAAATTAATGCTTCATACGCGGTACGATAATGGGTACAACCATTTCACCTGGAAAAGTGAACTTATACAATCAAGTCTTTCAATCAGTAGTCGCAATGCCCTTTCAGCAACGACACTCGCTTAGTACGGCTAAAGATCTAATTACCTTCATCAAAATGTTTTATTAGTTATTTGTTTTTTATTTATTGAACATTTCAAATACTAGACTTTGAGTTCAAAAAGGTCAATGATTTTCTAACCATTTTGTCATTTACGTTTTCGATACTAGCATTAGATAAAATAATAATAGCTACATATCGGCTTTTACTATTCTAATTTATTTTTAATAAAAAAAGTTCGCTATAAAAATAGCGAACCAATTATTCTGAATATTTAGTTACTTTTTTTCGTGAATATCTGGTGATTAATTCTGATCCTAGAATAATTACCACACACGTGATTGTACAAATGATGAACAATAATCCATACGAAGTGGCATCAATGATGATTCCACCAACTAACGGTCCAATTGCCTTACCAATTGCGGCCCAGGCATTGGTTAATCCTTGATACTTCCCCTTTACTTCAACCGGCGTTAACTCGTTGACCAACGCTGGAATTGAAGGAATGACGGATGCTTCTCCCAATGTTAGAACAATCATTGAGATGACGAATCCGGTGTAGGTATGGGTAAAGATTAGTGTGAAGAATGACAAACCGATAAATAGAATTCCAAAGTAAATTTGGAAGTATAGGCTGTCGTGTTTTTGCGCAATCCAGTTAATCAATAGTTGGAATACTACCAACAAGAATGCGTTTAAAGTCCACAACAGACTGTACATTGATAGTGGAATGCCTGATCCGGTAATGTATACCGACATGTTGGATACCCATTGTTCATAGACAATCCAAATGATGGCTAGTGTTACGAAGAATGTGGTGACGATAATCCAGTTTGGACGCGGTAACTTTACCTTTGTCTTCTTCATCGCATCACGTTTGATAGGATAAATCGAACCCTCTTTGTGATAGGTCAGAATGGCGCTAATGCCGTAAATAATCAATATGGAAGTGGTCAACATGAAGACGTAGCCAATTCCGATTGGATAAATGAATCCAACGGCAATCGTGCCAAATACCACCCCGACGTTTTGCGCTAAATACAGCATATTGAAAATAAAACGCCCTGATTTCATTTTAACGGTAGTCCCTAAGGAATTAATCATCGTTAGGTTCCAACCGGTCGTAAAGCCAAATAATACCAATCCAATTGGATAGTATGGCCAGCCATTGAAGAAAATTAATCCAAACGATATCAACACGGAAGTAATAATCCCCATTATCGTCAAAATATAGCGATTATGGCGGTCAAATAGTTTCCCCGATATATAATTACCCAAAACGTTAGAACTTGAGTATAGGAACAAAATTATGCCGACTTCAGTCAATGACTTGCCCAATGCATCATGCATGTAGACGGTCGTAAGCGGCCAGACCGTACTTACCGCAATGTTATTGATTAAAGATCCTAAGAATAACCAGTGCAGTTTAATTTCATTCATTCTCTCACCCCCGAATTTTGACAAAAAAATCCTTAGCAAACGCTAAGGATTTAGTTTTAATTAACCCTCATCATCTGGATTGTATGCGATAGATGAGAATTTATTATGTGATTTGATAAATAGTAACTTAACAGTTCCACGAGGACCTGAACGGTTCTTTTCGATAATTACTTCAACTTCACCTACGTCGTTGTTTTCTTCTACTTCTGATTCTTCTTCATCATCGTCACCATCTTCTCTTTCGTAATAATCATCACGGTATAGGAAGGCAACGATATCGGCATCTTGTTCGATTGACCCAGATTCACGAATATCAGATAGAACCGGACGCTTGTCTTGTCGTTGTTCAACTCCACGAGACAATTGGGATAGCGCAATAACTGGAACACCTAGTTCCTTGGCAATCTTCTTCAATTGACGTGAAATGTATGAAACTTCTTGTTGACGGTTTTCTTGGCTACCACCATCAACTAGTTGCAAGTAATCGACCACGATTAGACCAAGGTTGTTAGTATCCTTGGCCAAACGTCTTGATTTGGCACGAATTTCGGAAATCTTAGTTCCGGCAGTGTCATCGATGTAGATGCTGGCATTGGATAGACTACCCATTGCCATATAGACACTTTGCCATTCTTCACCAGTCAATTGACCAGTTCTCAAGTGGTTAGCATCAATACTACCTTCGGCACAAATCATACGACTAACTAGTGATTCAGCACTCATTTCCAAACTGAAAATAGCAACAGCTTTTCCAGACTTGGTACCCACATTTTGCGCTAAGTTTAGGGCAAACGCAGTCTTACCAACGGCTGGACGAGCGGCTAGAATTACTAATTCATCATCATGCAGACCGGTTGTCATTTTATCTAAGGCTGGAAAACCAGTCGACAAACCGGTAACAGTTGATTTTTGTTGAGCTAATTCTTGAATACTGTCTAGGGATTGTCCTAAAACATCACCAATGAACTTGAAACCATTGCTGTTTCTATCTTCCGAAACGTTTAAGATTGAACGTTCAGCGTTATCCAATAGTTCATCAATGTTTCCGTTGTTGTTGTAACTTTCGGTAACGATGTCAGTTGCGGTCTTGATCAGACGTCTAGCAACTGCCTTTTGGTGAACGTTTTTGGCATAGTAAACGGCATTGGCAGCGGTTGGTGTTGTGGTTGCTAATTCAGCTAAATAAGCCACACCACCGGCATCTTCTAGATTATGGCCACCTTCAAGTTCAGTTCTTAAAGTCGACGCATCAATTGGTTCATCCTTGTCACCCAAGGTCTCCATAGCGGCGAAAATCAACTGATGAGCATGTCGATAAAAATCATCAGAGGTAATAAATTCTTGGGTTTCTGCTAATTTTTCGTTGTCTAATAGAACAGCACCCAAGACGGCTTTTTCACCATCTAAATCTTGTGGTGGTGTTTGACCATTCATATACTCGTTACTCATACTACCCCTCGATTTCCTTTAAGATTTATTTTTCACTTACATGAACTCTGATTGTAGCAGTAACTTGTTTGTGTAGTTTAACTGGAACGTTAGTGTAACCTAAAGTTCTAATTGGTTCACCCAATTCAATCTTACGCTTATCAATCTTTAAGCCATGTTGTTTTTGCATTTCTGCAACGATTTGTTTTGAGGATACTGATCCGAATAAACGGCCGTCAGCACCAACTTTAGCAGATAATTCAACGACTGTCTTATCATCTTCTAGTTTTGCCTTTAAGTCTTTGGCTTCTTGTAATTCAGCTGCAGCTTCTTTTGCTTCGGCGTGTTTTTCACCTTGAAGTTGGCTTAATGCTGAGTTGGTTGCTTCTTTAGCTTTACCTTGTTTAATTAAGAAGTTTTGTGCATATCCGTCGGAAACGTTCTTGATTTCTCCACGTTTACCTTTACCGCGAACATCTTCTAAAAATATAACTTTCATTCAAATCACTCCTCTTAATGTCTTTATATTATTATAAACTCTCTAGGTGTTTTTTTAAATGAATGAATTAATTGTCTTCTGATTCTTCAGGAGCTTCTTCGCTCTTGACTTCATTGATGGAATCCAAAAGCATTTGTTCCACTTCTTCAATTGTCTTGTCGGCAATTTGGGTAGCACCACTTGATAAGTGACCACCACCACCTAGTTCTTCCATTACTCTTTGCACGTTGACTTCACCGTTACTTCTTGCAGAAATACCGATTAAATCATCTGGACGATGAGAGATAACATAAGATGCTTCTACACCTGACATGTTTAGCATTGAATCAGCAGCTTGAGCGGCAGTGACAGGATCGTAGACCTTGTCTTCTTCACCGGCTACATACATCATGTTTTCGTGTCCTTCAACGACCTTGGCCATTGAAATTAGGTGCATTCTTGCCATGTAGGCATCAGGATTTTCACGCATGAATTGTTGCATTTCTTCTGAGTCAGCACCAGCTGAACGTAGGTATGATGCAGCATCAAACGTTCTAGTTCCAGTACGTAAAGTGAATTGTTTAGTATCAACAAAGATACCAGTCAACATTGCTGTTGCTTCTAGTTTGCTTACTGGTTCAGCATCTTGTGATTGATATTCGAACATTTCGGTAATCAATTCACAGGTTGATGAAGCGTATGGTTCGATGTAAACCAAGACTGGGTTTTCAGGGAATTCTTCACCACGTCTATGGTGGTCAATAATCATAACCTTGCTTTCCAATCTGTTGTATAGGTCTTCAGACACACTCATTGATGGTTTAGAGTGGTCAACCATGATTAAAAGACTGTTGTCAGTAGCTAATTGTAGGGCTTCATCTGGTGTGATGATGTCATCTGCTAGAGTTTCGTCTTCCTTAGTCTTGTCGATTAAACGTTGTACATCAGAGTGGAAAGTTCCTTCTGGAATAACCACATAGCAGTGCTTGTTATTCATCTTAGCTAAACGATGAATACCGAGGCATGCACCAATTGAGTCCATATCCGGTTGACTGTGACCTTGCACGAAAATAGTATCTGCTTCTTTGAATAGTTCTTGTAGGGCTTGAGAAATCATACGAGCACGAACTCTGGTACGTTTTTCCATTGGGTTGGTCTTACCACCATAGAAACGAGCTTCGTGGTCCTTAGCCTTAACAACAACTTGGTCTCCCCCACGACCTAAAGCTAAGTCCAAGTCACTTTGGGCTTGTTCAGATAGGTCGTTTAGGTTGTCTTCACCATAGGCAATCCCGATACTCAAGGTAACTGGGTAATTTTGCTTAGATGTAGATTCACGGATTTCATCTAAGATGCTGAACTTGTCATCTTCGATATCCTTTAGAACCTTTGAGTAGGCCATCATGATGTAGTGATCTTCATCCACTTGTTTGATGAAGAAACCAAATTTTTGAGCCCAAATAGTCAATTCGTTGGTAACGTAGTTATTTAGGTTTGAGATTTCTTGGTCGGTCATTGATTGAGTAATTTCATCGTAGTTATCCAAGAAAACTTGACCAACGGCGATTTTTTCGTCGTTGTAGTCTTTTTCGATTTGGTAGTACTTGGTGATATCCATCATGTAGATGGTGCGATATTCCTTTTGAATCAACATTGTAAAGTAATGGTCTTCCCATTTCACGGTTGCGTAGTCAGGATTATCCCAATTGTTTTCTAGGATGTCGGATAATTCTTCGTTTACTTCTTCGACGGTCTTACCAAGTAAATCTTGATCACCAAAATAAGGGGTCAAATATGGGTTTACCCATTCAATTGCTCCTGTTTCACTGATCATTAATACACCAACTGGCATTTCCAAGAGTGTTTCTTGTTCACCACGATGCATACGGTATGAAAGGTCTGAGATGTAATTATCGGTGCTGACACTTAGATCGTTCATTTTCTTAAAGATGTAAGATAACAATGAACATACGAATACTAAGAAAAGGACACCGGATTTCCAATCGTATAGGAAAGATACAACCAAACCAAAGATTGATAATACGGTTAAAGCTAACGCAATCCATCTAAGAACTTGGTTCTTCAAAAATGGAGGTAGGTTAGTTAGCGAGAACAATTTTTTCATTGTAACTCCTCTTTTTTATTTTTTTATATCTTCATTTTATCACATTAGGTGATTATTCAAAAAAAGGAGCTACAAACATTATTTGTATCCCCTTCATATAGGTATTTTTGAGCATAAAAAAACTGAGACCGATAAAAATCAATCCCAGTTAAAAAGTTATTTTTAGTCTTCTGAAACGAATGGCATTAAGCCCATGATACGTGCACGCTTGATAGCAAGAGTTAACTTACGTTGGTTCTTTGCGCTAGTACCAGTAACACGACGTGGTAAAATCTTACCTCTTTCAGATACGAAACGACTTAATAGGTTAGTATCTTTGTAATCGATGTATTCGATGTGGTTTGCGGCGATGAAGTCAACCTTACGGCGACGACGGCCACCTCTTCTTTGTTGAGCCATTAAATTTCCCTCCTCTTTTATTTACACATTAAAATGGTAAATCATCATCGGAAATATCAATTTGATCACCAGAGTTAGCGAATGGATCCGCTGAGTTATTGCCACCATTATTTGATGGGGCATTGTTTGATGAATCAAATGGATTGTTATTTCCTGCATTTGCTTGAGGAGCATTGTTGCCGGCGTTGTTGTTACCTTGGTTACTTGAACGAGGTTCTAGTAATGCAAAGTTTTCTACAACTACTTCAGTAACATATACTCTTTGGCCTTGTTGATTTTCGTAATTTCTTGTTTGAATACGTCCATCAATACCAACCAAAGCACCCTTATGGGTGAAGTTAGCAAAGTTTTCAGCGGATTTACGCCAGATAACACAGTTGATAAAATCTGCTTCTCTTTCACCTTGTTGGTTGGTAAAACTACGATCAACAGCTAAAGTGAAGTTACCTACGGCTGAACCGCTTGGAGTGTATCGCAAATCAACATCCCGTGTTAATCTACCAGTTAAAGTTGTACGATTAATCATGCTGAAAATTACTCCTCTCTTTTTTAAAACGTTTAAATTCTAAATTATCTTCTTACAGTCATTTGACGTAGAATGTCATCACTGAATTTTGATTGACGGTCGAATTCGTCTAGAGCAGTCTTTTCTGCAGTAGTTAGGTTAACGATGTGGTATACACCTTCGTTGTAACCGGCGATTTCGTAAGCGAAACGACGCTTTGACCAGTCTTTTGAATCAATAATCTTAGCACCATTGTCAGTTAGAACCTTGTCGAACTTAGCAACTAAGTCGTTCTTAGCTCCTTCTTCCATATCTGGACGAATGATGTAAGTAATTTCATATTTGTGTTCTTCCATGAATTACACCTCCTTGTGGACTTTAGACCCAACCTCTTGGGTTGAGTAAGGAGTACGAGTTATTTATAACCAATACTCACGTTCAATAAGTTTAACATTAAAAAATAAAATATTCAATACAAAAAACGGGATTGTTTTTCTGCGATACATTTATATATACGCAAAGAAACATTCCCGTTATTTTTAAAAGTTATTAATAGTAAATAGTTGTGATCCACGAATTGTTAGGATGTATCCTAAACCAGCTTGGTTAAAGGCAACTCCTTCGAATTCTAGGTTAGTATTGAACTTGGTTGTTCTAACATCCCTTGGACGTAATTTGTTTAACTTGTTTACTGGAATTGATGAAATAACACCGTCAGAAACTAAGTATAAACGATTACTTGCAGGGTTGTAACCCATTCCTTGAGTTTGGAAACCTTGACCGTTAGCTAGACCTTGCTTGATAGCGCGGAAAGTAACGTGGTTGTTCTTAACTTGTCCCTTGAAGATAACGATTCTACCAGCGGATTTTCCTTGCATACGGTATTTAACGTATGTGTAGAAGTTTCCGTTGTTATCAATTGCTAATTCGTTATTGATTGAATATGAGCGACTGAACTTGAACTTGATTTGCTTAACTGGCTTTAAAGTAGTTGGACTAACTTCAACCAATGTTGGTGTAGTAGTCACAACATCCATCTTTACGTACCATAGCATGTTAGTTTTTGGGTTCAATGCTAGTGATTGACCGTGACCAGCAGCGAACTTAGGACCAAACTTAATTGCTGACATAATTTGTGGATCACGGTTTCTAACACCCATTCTTAGTGCTGCCATGTTGTTGGTATCAACACCTAGACTGTGAAGTTTCCATAAATCGTATCTAACAATAGTAGTTTTTGCATCTGGGTACATTACATAAGCGTATTGACCTGACTTAGAAATAGCGACACTTTGTGGGTTTCCAAGGTCACCACTCCAGTTATATGAGACTGGTAGGTAGAAACTAGTTCTGGCGTTACGACGGAAGTTTCCGCCCTTGGCAAACATAGTGTATGGATTAGATTGGTAAGTCGCACTTTCGTAGTATCCAGCACTTGAACCGTAGTTATACTTAGGAATGTATGCATAGTTTCCGTTGTTTACGAAGTGTGTTGCATAGCCACCCTTCAAAGCATATCCCTTTTGATGGTATGTCTTAACGCTAGCATTAGCATTAACCCCCATAGAGATCAAAAGGAACAATGAAAAGACAAACAACAATGCCTTTAACTCTCTCTTAAAATTCATAAGAATATCCCCTCATCTTTTGTATAGTTTTATTCTATCATCAAATTAATAAAGTTTTAATTAATATTTTATTAAATTATTAGACTTATAGTTTAATTAATCTGATCTGCATGCTCTTCTACATACAAATCGTCTTTTTTGATATTTCGAACAAATTGGGAAATACTCAATACGGTGTAGATGATTAGAATCAAACCACTAATCATCATAATGAAACTACCACGTGGGAACATGTCATATAACCAGGTGTATACCAAGGTCCCAAATGGCATGATGGCGTATCCAACCGTGTAGAGTGTGGAACTAACCCTTCCCAAGATGTTATGTTCAACGGTACTTTGAAGACGAATTTCAATCGCCAAATCAAATATGGCAAACGATAATTCCATCAATAATGACAATAGCATCCCGATTACCGAAACAATCATTTGGTTCTTGGTAACGGTAAATAGGAATCCTAAGCCGACTAAACTAATTCCGACTAAAATCATGGTCGACATAATCTTAATTCCAAAATGATTTTGTTGTCTTAATCGACTGGTGATTAAACTCCCGGTTAGATAACCAATCGAGTATCCAGTTTCCGTCCAAATTACGACTGAATTGGGCAAGCCCAATTGGTTAACGATAATGAATGGACTTCCGGTAACGACAGCCGTGTAGAAGAAGTTCACCATAATTTCCGCCACGATACTGTCACGAATAAATGGACGTTTTTTAACATATTGAAGCGTTTGTTTAAACTGTTGTCTTTGCGATACGCGTTCTTGTTTTTCTACTTTAACCTCGTAGAAATGAAGCGACATCATAATTAGCATCGCTACTACCGTCGCTGCGATTTCTAGGGCGATTAATCCCTCGACACTAATCAAGGCATACAGCGTAATCCCTAAGACGGGCGATAATATTCTAGAAGCTGAGGCCACGGCGGTGGTGAGCGAAGTCAGTTTGGCCACATCCGACATTCTTACTAATTGGCGAATTGATGCTGAGTACGCTGTGTTTCTCAAGTTAACCAAGATAGAATCAATCGCAATAAAAATCGCGACCGGAATCAATAATGATCCACCATGGAAAAATGGTAGTGCTAACGCCAATGCGAGAAAACCAATCATTCTTAATACATAGCCCCAAAAGATAATGCGCTTATGGTTATGGGTATCGACGAAGTTTCCAATCGGAATAAACGTCAATAAACTAATCAATGGACCGACGGCAATATTCATCCCAAAGCTCAATGGAGAATGGGTGGCATGCAATAGCATGAAACTAATCCCGTACTGAAAGATTCCGTAACTAAAGGCCCCCAACCCATTACTTGTCAGTGACTTAATAATTTGTTGGTTGGATTGGCTCTGCGTTAGTTGATTTTGTTTTTCCATTCGCTCACCCCCGTTTTTTAAAGTGTATTAAGGCCTAATTATAGATTTATTGGTGTACAACCACAATAAAAAAGCTTTCATCATAGGATTTTTACGTCCTACATGAAAGCTTTTTTGTTTAACGATTATTCTTCATCGTTGTTATTTGTTTCTTCAGTTGATTCTGTATTATCAGAACTTACTTCAGCAGTTTGTTCTTCAGCATCATCTTCTGTTTCGTCTTCCTTTTGAACACGGGCAACAGTTGATACTCTGGAATCTTCATCAATCTTGATTAAGTGAACCCCTAGAGTAGCACGACCAGTTTGTGAAACGTCAGAAATACTAAATCTGATCATAACACCCTTGTCAGTAACAAGCATGATATCTTCATCACCGGCAACAGTAGTCAATCCAGCTAATGGACCGTTCTTTTCAGTCACGTTAACTGTCTTGATACCCTTACCACCACGGCCTTTGATTTGGTATTCGGAAGCAGGAGTTTGCTTACCGTAACCATTTTCAGAGATAACGAAGACGTTGTCGTTTGGATCTAATACATCCCCACCAACTACGTAATCATTTTCTCTTAGACGGATACCACGAACCCCGGTAGCAGAACGTCCCATTGAACGAACGTCTGAAACCTTGAAGCTGACACAGTAACCTAAGTGAGTACCAATAATAATGTTTTGGTCTTCAGATACTGTTGATACACGCATCAATTCGTCTTCATCCTTCAAGTGAATAGCCTTTAGACCATTACTTCTGATGTTTTGGAATTCATCGATTGGTGTACGTTTTACAGTTCCCTTTAGGGTTGTGAAGAATAAGAATCTACCGTCGTTACTTTCGTTATCGTCAACCGGAATAACAGCTTGAATCTTTTCATCTGTATCAATTCCTAATAGGTTGATGATTGGAATACCTTTAGCGGAACGACCGTATTCAGGGATTTCGTAACCTTTCATTCTGTAAACCTTACCTAGGTTGGTAAAGAATAGTAATGAATGGTGGGTAGTAGTTGCTAGTAAGTGTTCGATGAAGTCATCATCGTGGACACCCATTCCTTGCACACCACGACCACCACGGTTTTGGCTCTTGAATTCAGAAGTAGCAGTACGCTTGATGTAACCGTTGTGAGTCAATGTAATCATGATATCTTCTTCAGCGATTAAATCTTCGTCTTCGATACTTAGAACTTCTCCAACACGTAGTTCAGTCTTTCTTTCGTCACCATATTTTTCTTGGATTTCTAGTAATTCTTGATAGATTAATTCATTAATCTTTTCACGACTACCTAGAATTTCCTTGTAACGTTCGATGTCTTTCAATAGTTCGGCATGTTCGCTAACAATCTTGTCGCGTTCCAAACCAGTCAAACGAACAAGACGCATATCCAAGATAGCTTGGGCTTGCTTATCAGTTAGTGAGAATTCACTCATTAATTGATCCTTGGCGATTGCTGAGGTTTGTGATTCACGGATGATTGTAATAACACGGTCAATGTTGTCCAAAGCAATGATTAAACCAGCTAAGATGTGAGCACGGTTTTCAGCTTTGGCTAATTCGTATTCGGTACGACGTTTGATAACGTTAACTTGGTGTTCCAAGTATTCATTTAAGATTTCTTTCAAGCTTAAAATCTTTGGAGTACCTTCAACGATGGCTAGCATGTTAAAGCTAAAGCTAGTTTGCATTAATGTTAGCTTGTATAGGTTGTTTAAAACAACTTGAGCAGATGCATCACGTCTAACATCAATCACGATTCTCATACCATCACGGTCAGATTCATCATTGATATCTGTAATTCCATCTAGTCGTTTGTCACGAACAAGGTTGGCGATGTGTTCGATTAACTTCGCCTTGTTAACCATGTATGGAATTTCAGTAGCGATAATGCGTTGCTTACCACTCTTTTGTTCTTCGATTTCTGTCTTGGCACGTAGCACGATGCTACCCTTACCAGATTCGTAAGCTCTTCTAATTCCAGACTTACCTAAAACGACACCCCCGGTTGGGAAGTCAGGTCCAGGTAATGCTTCCATCAAGTCAGCAGTGGTAGCTTCTGGATTGTTCATTAGGATATGAATTGCTGAGATTACTTCGCTTAAATTGTGAGGAGGAATGTTTGTAGCCATCCCAACGGCAATTCCGGAAGCACCATTAACAAGTAGGTTAGGGAAACGAGAAGGTAATACTTCTGGTTCTCTTTCACTACCATCGAAGTTATCTTGGAAATCGACAGTATCCTTGTTGATGTCTCTTAGCATTTCCATCCCAATTTTGCTTAGTTTTGCTTCGGTATAACGCATGGCAGCGGCACCGTCACCATCGACAGAACCGAAGTTACCATGTCCATTAACCAATGGATATCTGTAACTAAATGTTTGGGCCATTCTAACCATTGATCCATAAACTGCAGCGTCACCATGGGGGTGATACTTACCAAGAGTATCCCCTACGATTCTGGCAGACTTACGGAATGGTTTGTCAGGAGTTAAACCAAGTTCACGCATATCATATAGGATTCTTCTGTGAACTGGTTTCATTCCGTCTCGAACATCAGGAAGGGCACGCGCAACGATAACACTCATTGCGTAGTCCAAGAATGATGTTTTCATTTTTTCAGATAAGTCAACGTTTTCAATACGATGGCTTGATAAATCTTCATTATTGGCCAATGTTTTTACCTCCAATTCATGGTCGTTACATTAAAATGTTTCACATGAAACATTCATGTTAAATGTCTAAGTTTTCAACGAATGTGGCATTTTCTTCAATGAATTTACGACGTGGTTCTACCTTGTTACCCATCAACATGTCAAAGATTTCAGCAGCTTGTGCAGCATCCTTTGCTTCAACTCTTTGTAGACGACGGTTGTCTGGGTTCATAGTAGTATCCCAAAGTTGTTCGGCATCCATTTCACCAAGACCCTTGTAACGAGAGATGCTAGGTTTTGGAGATGCAGGCAATTGAGCCTTCCATTGTTCCAATTCATCATCATTTGCAATGTATCTAATCATCTTACCTTGTTGTAAACGATACAAAGGTGGTTGAGCGATGTAGACATATCCAGCGTCGATTAATGGACGCATGTAGTTGTAAATCAATGTCAATAGAAGTGTTTGAATGTGGGCACCATCGACATCGGCATCGGTCATGATAATTAGTTTGTGGTAATGAACCTTTTCGATATCAAAGTCATTACCGAAACCAGTACCCATTGCTGTAAACATTGATCTGATTTCTTCATTGGCTAAAATCTTGTCCATTGTCGCCTTTTGAACGTTCAAAATCTTACCTCTAATTGGCAAAATTGCTTGGGTCAAACGGGAACGACCTTGCTTAGCAGATCCACCCGCGGAGTCCCCTTCGACAATGAATAATTCAGAAATTTCAGGGTCACGACTAGTATTGTTTGCTAACTTACCAGGTAAGTTAGAAATTTCTAGTCCTGATTTCTTTCTGGTAACTTCACGCGCACGCTTAGCAGCGGCACGGACACGAGAAGCTAATGCACCCTTTTCAACAATTTGCTTACCCAAGGTTGGGTTTTCAAATAAGAACTTAGCAAAGTGTTCTGAGAAGATGTGATCAGTAGCAGTTCTTGCGTCTGAGTTACCCAACTTAGTCTTAGTTTGTCCTTCGAATTGTGGGTCCGGATGCTTAACAGAAATAACGGCTGTTAAACCTTCACGAACGTCAGGACCAGTTAAGTTATCGTCTTTTTCTTTTAATAGGTTGTTCTTACGAGCGTAATCGTTGATAACACGAGTTAATGCACGTTTGAAACCTTCTTCGTGAGTACCACCTTCGATGGTGTGAATGTTGTTGGTAAATGTTCTCATTTCACTGTGGTAATCATCAGTGTATTGAAGTGCAACTTCAACTGAAATGTCATTTTCCATTCCTTCAACATAGATTGGTTCTTCGAATAATGGTGTCTTTTCACTATCGATGTATTCAACGTAGTGTTTGATACCACCTTCGTAATGGAATTCTTCGTATGTTGGTTCTTCTGGACGGTTATCACGAAGTGAAATCTTTAGTCCCTTGTTTAAGAAAGCAAGTTCTCTAATTCTTTCGGTTAAAGTTTTGATGTTGTAAGTGGTTGTTTCAGTAAAGATATCTGGATCTGGAAGGAAGTGAACCTTAGTACCGTGGTTATCTGGATCATCATCACCAACGAATTTCATCTTGGTGTTAACGTGACCACGTTTGAAGTCCATGTAGTACTTCTTACCATCACGAGTTACGGTTACATCTAATTCAGTTGATAATGCATTAACAACTGATGCCCCAACCCCGTGAAGACCACCAGAAACCTTGTATCCGCCACCACCGAACTTACCTCCGGCATGCAAGATAGTAAATACTGTTTCTAGGGCTGGCTTTCCAGTTTTTTCTTGGATATCAGTAGGAATCCCACGTCCATTATCGACGATTGTAATACTGTTATCTTTTTCAACAGTTACGTGAATAGTGTCGGCGAAACCAGCTAGGGCTTCATCAATACCATTATCAATAATTTCCCATACCAAATGGTGGAGACCTTGAACACTGGTTGATCCAATGTACATACCTGGACGTTTACGTACCGCTTCTAGACCTTCTAGAACTTGAATTTGGCTGGCATTATATTCGTCAGCTTTTCTTCTTTGTTCTTCTTTTTCATTTTCAGTCAACTTTATTCCTCCCCTAATTCAGACTATTCTTCTACGACTTGCCCACTTGAAATATTGAACACCTTTGGATCAGATATTAAGTCACGAGCAATTCCGCTTAGACTCGTAGTCGTCAAAAACGTTTGCACTTTATCTTGAATTGACTTTAGTAAATGAGTCTGACGATTATCGTCTAACTCGGATAAAACATCATCCAACAATAGGATTGGATATTCGTTCGTTTCTTCCTTCATCAAATCAATTTCGGCTAACTTAACCGAAAGTGCGGATGTTCTTTGTTGGCCCTGTGAGCCGAACGTCGAAACATCTTTTCCGTTGATAATAAACTGTAAATCATCACGATGCGGACCATATAACGTATTACCCTGCCTAATTTCCTTGTCCTTGTTTTCGTCAAACAATTCCTTTAGACCGGTGTAAATGTCGTTTTCATTGGTCTGCTGTTTTTTCTTTAATGCGCAAACATATTTAAACTTCAATTCTTCTTTGCCTTGAGAAATTTCAGCATGGATATTTGCTGCCCATCCCTGCAACTTCTTCAACAATTCCAAACGTTGAAAAATTAACTTGGCACCATACGCAGCTAATTGATCAGATAAGACATCTAGATAAAGCTTATCCGAAGCCTCTTTTAGCTGAAGCTGCTTTAAGTAATTATTTCGTTGCTTTAGAATCTTTCTGTATTGAGAATTATTGTATAAATACTGACTGCTCATTTGACCAAATTCCATGTCCATGAAACGACGGCGAACCGTTGGTGCTCCCTTAACGATGGATAAGTCCTCCGGAGCAAACAAAATCACGTTTAGTTCACCCACGTAAGAGGACAATTTAGCCTGTTCGAGTTGATTTACCTTTGCACGTTTGCCTTTCTTTCCCAAATCGATTTCCAATTTGGTGGTGCCTAGTTCTTTTTCAACCTCGCCATAGACCTGCGCATTTTCATTTTCCCAATTAATCAAGTCGCGATTGTTATTGGTACGATGACTACGCGTTAATGCCAAAACATAGATTGCCTCTAGCATGTTGGTCTTTCCCTGGGCATTGTTCCCCAACAAGACGTTGATTGAAGGTGAGAACTGCACCTCTACATCGCTATAATTACGAAAATTACGTAATTTGAGTTCTCTTAATTTCATAAATAAAGCCTACTTTTTGCGAATAAAAAACAAACCAACATCAATAACTTCAACGTTATCCCCGTCGTATAATTTCTTACCACGACGATCTTCAGGTTCGTCGTTTAGTTTCACTGCATGGTCCTTCAAATACCACTTAGCTTGACCACCGGAAGATACGATATCTTCTTCCTTCAACAACTGACCTAATGTTATATATTCGGTATCGATGAAAACATTCTTTTTCAAAACTTCACCCACCTTTTCCTATGTATTATTATACCCTTTTGGACGTCAAAAGTATAGTTTATAAGCTGATTTTCGCCTTTCTAAGCAATTATATAAAAGTGCTTACTAGTTTGTTAAATCCATGCCAAAATCGCTCATATCCTTAAAAAATCACTTTAAACGCAAAAAGAACCCCTTAGATAACTTTCTAAGGGGTCTTATTTTATAAATATTTAATTTCTTTAGGTGTATGGGTAAATGGTTCGCATCCATCTTCGGTTACGTAAACGCAATCTTCGATGCGGACACCAGCGAATCCTGGGACATAAATTCCGGGTTCGATTGAGAAACACATCCCTGGTTTCAATACCATCTTGTTTCCTTCCATGATTGATGGGAATTCGTGTTCAGACATCCCCATCCCATGGCCTAGACGGTGAATGAAGTATTTTCCATAGCCCGCCTTTTCGATAATGTCTCTTGCGACCTTATCGACTTCTTCGGCTGTTACACCTGGTTTAACGAAATCCATCGCAGCTAATTGAGCTTCTAGACAGACATCGTAGATTTCTTTTTGTTTATCGCTAATTTCACCTACGGCAACAGTTCTGGTGGCATCAGAGATATATCCATCATGCACTGTTCCTAGATCAAATAGCACCATTTCATTTTCTTTTACTAAATTATCAGAGGTTGCACCATGTGGTTCAGCAGCATGTGCCCCTGCTTGAACTAAGGTATCAAAACTCATTTCCATGACACCCTTTTGTTTTAGTGCGTATTCCAATTCAGCGACGACTGATTTTTCAGACTTCCCTGCTTTTAATGCTGCGAAACCTTTTTCAAAAGCAAAATCAGCTTCTTTACCCGCTTCCTTTAACTTTTCGATTTCGTCTGGAGACTTAATCAAACGCATTGTGTTCAAGTAATCAGTGACGTCAGTTTCAAAAGTTACATCTTGCAACTCTCTGTGTAAATTTTCTAGACGAGCAACTGTTAGACTTTCTTTTTCAATTCCTGCTGATTTTGGTGTTGCCACTCTTTGTTGGATATGAGCAGCAATCTTTTGCCATGGATTTTCATGATCTAAGTATCCATAAACATCATATGGAAAACCAGTATCTTTAATTGCTTCTACTTCCAATGCGGGTGCAAACATAAACGGATCCTTTTCAGGAAATACGATTAATGCTAATACCCTCTCTACCGGATCACTGTAAAACCCAGTTAAGTATTGAATTGTTTTCGGATCACTTAGATATGTGAAATCTAATCCGTTGTTGTAGGTCCAGTCCTGGATTGACTTTATCTTAGACATGCAAACCCCTCCTTTTAATATATCTTAGACTATAATGACAAATTTTCAAACAATTATTAATTCGTAAATTAAAAAAACGCGACCCTTTATTAGACGGGGGTCGCGTTTTATTAGATGAATTATTAAAATCCCTAGAAAGTACGTACTGGGGTGATTAATTCGATGAAGTTTTCAGCATCTTCAGAAGGAACAAGGGTGAATGGACGTAGTGATGATGTGAATGACACATTGATCATTGAGTGTCCAAAGGCACGTAGGGCGTCCTTCATGTAATCAGGGTTAAAGGAAATTTCTAAGTCATTTCCAGCAACTTCCTTGCTTTCAACTTCTTCTTCAACGTTACCAACGTCTGGAGAGTTACCAGAGATGGTTACTTGTTTAACATTTGCCTTGATAGTTAGCTTAACAACGTTGTTTCTTGATTCGTGAGATAGAAGAGAAGCTCTTTCAATCGCGCCAAGTAGTTCATAGGCATCGAATTGAACATTAGTTTCTGAATCTTTTGGAATCA
Source organism: Apilactobacillus sp. EABW-1NA (assembly GCF_030398685.1). Taxonomy (NCBI): domain Bacteria; kingdom Bacillati; phylum Bacillota; class Bacilli; order Lactobacillales; family Lactobacillaceae; genus Apilactobacillus; species Apilactobacillus sp. EABW-1NA. The sequence goes on along the minus strand of NZ_JAPDKO010000006.1, from coordinate 54,939 downwards.
ATCTAGAAGTATCAGGGTATGTTCCTTCAAGAAGTCTTGAGTAGAAGTAAGTGTTGCCAATAGTGAATAGAACTTGGTTTTCGGTGATTTTCATCTTAACGTTTTCAGTATCGTCTGAGATCATCTTTGATAATTCTGAAAGACTGCTACCAGGAATGATAACGTCGTATTCGCCTTGGTTATCTGGTAGTGCAACTTTACGTTGACTTAGACGGTGTGAATCAGTTGCGACAGCAAATAAAGTACCGTCTTTTAGCACAAAGTGAACACCAGTTAGGATAGGGCGACTTTCTTGGTTTGATACTGCGATAACAGTTTGGTTAATGATTTCCTTGAACACGTCACCTGATAATGAAATTTCGTTATCGTTTTCGATTTCAGGTAAGTGAGGGTAATCAGCAGCATCTAAACCATTGATAGTGAATGATGAGGTTCCTGAAGTGATTTCAGTTTGGAAACCATTTGCAACAGAAAGTGTCATTTTATCGCTAGGTAATTTCTTAACGATTCCACTAAAGAATCTAGCAGGTAAAACGATTGAACCTTCTTCTTCGATGATTAGTTCGTTATCTGCATCGTTTCTGTCAATAACAGTTTCGATAGAAACATCAGCATTGCTACCAGTTAAGATCAAACCTTCGTTTGATGCACTTAACTTTAGACCAGTCAAAATAGGAATAGTGGTTTTTGATGAAATTGCTCTTGAAACCATGTTTATTCCTTGAATGAATGCTGATCGTTTAATTGAAAATTTCATTTTGAAAGTCTCCTCGCATGTAGTATTTAATATTAATTAATATATATAGTTAAAACAGTAGTAGTAGGGCCTGTGTATACTGTGGAAAACTCGATTTACTCTTACGGACATAAAGTTTTGCACATGTGGATAACTTGTGGATAAGTTACCACGTTTTTCCACACCTCTATCTCTCTAATGTTTCCTTTAGTTCTTGGATTTGTTCTTTGATTGTTGAATCAGATTGAACTGCATCGGCTATTTTATCGTAAGCATGGATAACAGTTGTATGATCCTTACCGCCAAAGGCGTTACCAATCTTTGGAAGAGAACTATTAGTTAAGGTACGGCTTAAATACATCGCTATTTGACGAGGGATAACAATTGTTTTGACACGTTTTTTCCCTTTTAAATCGTCTATAGAAACGTTGTAGTAATTTGAAACTGATTTGATGATGTTTTCAACCGTAATTTCGGGTTTGGAATCACCATTGTTAAGGCCGCGTAGGGCTTCTGAAACTAAGTCAGTTGTAATTGGAAGCTTTTTGAAGTTAGCAAATGCATGTACACGAGATAGTGCACCTTCCAGTTCACGAACGTTTGAATCAAATTGACCAGCTATGTAATTAAGCGTATCTGGGGGAACTTGAATCCCGTCTGCTTCTGCTTTAGCACGCAAGATAGCAATTCTTGTTTCTAAGTCTGGAGGGGTAATATCTACCGGAAGTCCCCAGGCGAATCGAGAAATCAAACGATCTTGCAACTTGGCAATTTCCTTTGGTAAACGATCAGAAGTTAAAACAATTTGTTTTTTATTTTCATACAAATCATTGAAAGTATGGAAGAATTCTTCTTGAGTTCCGTCCTTATCAGCGAAGAACTGAACATCATCAACTAGCAGTGCATCAACATTTCGGTATTCTTGTCTGAATGCTTCGGTTTCATTATTTTGAATCGCATTAATGAAATCGTTGGTGAATGACTCACTAGTTACATACATAATGTTTGCAGTTGGATTGTCTTTTAGAATCTTGTTACCAATTGCGTGCATCAAGTGGGTTTTACCTAATCCAACACCTCCGTATAAAAGAAGTGGGTTATACATTTTTCCTGGATCTTCGGAAACAACTAGCGCCGCTGCATGCGCCATTTGGTTACCTTTGCCGATAACGAAGGATTCAAATGTATAGTTAGGATTTAGATGGCTGTTTTGTAAGAATTCATTGTCATTTGCGCTGCTAGAATTCTCTTTAACAGAATCATCTTTCTTAGCTGAACTACCAAGTTCTCCTTCAACAACGAATTTTGGAACGATATCTCTTTTAGTTATTTGGTATGAATACTCTACTAAAGAGTCTTCTAACTTATCTTCCCAATAATCACGATGGAGAGGAGATGGAAGTTCAAGCGTTAGCTCATTTCCGACTAAGCTAATGGGATTAACTGTAGCAATCCATGTTGAATAGGTTGTAGTGGAGTAATTTTTTTCAAAAGCTTCACTGATTGCTTCCCATAATGAGTCTTTATCCATGAATCATTTCCTCCCGTTAAAAATCTTTAGTAATTTTACCATTTTAAAAAAAAGTTTTCCACAAGCACATTTACTTGTGTATAATTGTTTCACACCCTGTTGATTTCATTTTCCACACCCTGTTGATAAGTCGATTAAAAATCTCTCATTTTTTAGTTTTCCACAGAAAATTGTTAATAATCCACAGGTAAGTATAACCGATATATCAATAAAAACAAAAAGTTATGCACAACTTGTGAATAATTCTAATAACAGGCTGTTTACTTGTGGAAAACTTGTGGAAAAGCCTGTTAATTGCAAAATTTTAATCAACAAGAAAAATCTCAAAATGTGTATGAAACAAATTAAAATGTGGATAAAAAATGGATCCCTTTAGGGAAAGAATTTGATTTTTATGTTTCATCATTAATTTTTTTATGGTATTATGTTTAGGAAATGTATTTGACATAGAAAAGAAACATACAAAATATATAAGGGAGGGTTAGTAATGAAGAGAACTTACCAACCAAAGAAACGTAAGCACGCACGTACTCACGGTTTCCGTAGTCGTATGAGCACTAGCAACGGTCGTAAAGTTTTAGCTCGCCGTCGTAAAAAAGGTAGAAAGTCATTGACTGTATAGACCACTGACCATTCAGTGGTCTTTTTCATTATATTGAACAAAATTTAATGGAGATGGATTATGCGTAAGTCATATCGCGTCAAAAAAGAAGCAGAATTCCAAAATGTTTTTGAAAAACATAATTCAGTTGCTAATCGGACTTTTGTTATTTATCAAATGGAAAAGCCTGATCAACCCCATTTTAGAGTAGGTATCTCAGTTGGTAAGAAGATTGGGAATGCCGTTCACAGGAACTGGGTAAAAAGACGAGTTAGACAAAGTTTGACTGAATTAAAGCCATATCTAAGACAAGACGTTGATTTCTTGGTTATCGCTCGTCCAAGAGCAGATCAATTATCAATGGAAGAAGTTAAGAAGAATATGGTGCATGTTTTAAAATTAGCAAACTTGCTTGATTCTGATTATGTTGAGGGAGAAGACTAATGAAAAAATTTAAAAAGTATCTTTCACTTACTTCAATTTTAGGATTGGTATTTTTCTTGACTGCATGTAGTAATAAACCAATTACTTCACACAGTACCGGTCTATGGGATGGAGTCATCGTACTTAATTTCTCAAGAGCCATCATTTGGTTAGCCAAATTCTTCGGTTCTAACTACGGAATGGGTATCGTTGCTTTCACCATCATTGTTCGTATCATTATCTTGCCTTTGATGATCTATCAAACCAAGAGTATGAAGAAGACTCAAGAACTACAACCTAAGTTAAAGGAACTTCAAAAGAAGTATTCATCAAAGGATACTGAAACTGTTAAGTTACTTCGTGAAGAACAACAAAAGCTTTACGCTGAAGCGGGTGTTAACCCTGTCGCTGGTTGTTTGCCACTATTAGTTCAATTACCAATCTTGTGGGCCTTATACCAAGCTATCTGGCGTACAGATATTTTGAAGTCAGGTCATTTCCTATGGTTACAATTAGGACACAAAGACCCATACTTTATTATGCCGGTTCTAGCCGCCGTATTTACTTTCATTAGTTCATGGCTAGCAATGAAGTCACAACCTGAGCAAAATGGGATGACAAAGGGAATGATGTTCGGAATGCCCGTTATCATTTTCTTCATGGCACTAAATATTCCTGCTGCGATCTCAATTTATTGGGTAGTAACAAATGCCTTCCAAGCTGTACAAACATTGTTTATTCAAAACCCTTGGAAGATTCAAAGAGAACGAGAAGAAAAGCTACGTGCTGAAAAACAACACAAGCGTAATGTTGAAAAAGCAATTCGCAAAGCTAAAAAATCTCGTCGTAAATAATAAAAAGCGTCTGATTTTATAATCAGACGCTTTTTTTGTGTATCATTGGACCGCTAGTTTGTGATATTATTAATAACATAGTTTATTTTTAAAAGGAGTCCCAACATGTCAACATTTACTGCTAAAACAGTCAGTGAAGCGATCGAGGAAGGACTAAAGTCACTAAACGTTGATAAGAGCAATGCTGATATCAACATTGTTCAAACAAACCGTAAAGGCTTTTTTGGAATCGGAAAACGTGATGCAATCGTCGAAATTGACGTTAAAAACAATGAAAATGCATCAAACTCTCAAGAAATCGCAGCAACACCAACAAAAAACATTAAGATTAACAATCAACCAGAAGAAACAACTGAAACAAAGAAACGTCATCATTCAAATGAACAAGCCATGGAAGATTTAGTGGCTTATTTGAAGCCAATCATCGAAGAATTGGGCGTTTCAGCCGAATTACAACCTAAGATTATTAACAGAAAGTTCGCTCGTATTAACTTCAAGACCGAACAAGAAGGTCTATTAATCGGTAAACATGGTCTAACCATCAATGCTTTACAAAACTTGGCACAAATCTACTTGAACCACATCGGTTACAGCCGTTTATCAATTCAACTAGATACAGCCGATTACCGTCACCGCCGTACTGAAATTTTGAAGAAATTGGCTGAAAAAACAGCTAGAGAAGCGGTCGCTACAGGACAACCGGTATACTTAGATCCAATGCCTTCTTTCGAAAGAAAGGTTATTCATAACCAACTAGAAGACAATCTATACGTCAACACATTCTCATCAGGTCGCGAACCTTACCGTGCGGTCGTTATAGAACCACAAGGATAGTCATATAAATTGACAAAACCGGATAAAGTTTTTATTATATAAAGTATCATTCTTATCAGAGATAGATGAAGTAGTCAAAGTGCTTTATCCATGCTGAGTTTTTTTGGCGTGGAGTGGGCACTTTTTTTGTGCGTTAGACCACAAAACGGATTTTGATAATTAAGAAAGGAAGAGGAACATGGCAACGACTACAGATTTTGATACAATCGCAGCGATTTCAACACCACCTGGTGAAGGGGGAATCTCCATCGTTCGAATTAGTGGGGATGACGCTTTAAAGGTAATTAGTAAAATTTATCGAGGCAAGGACTTAAACAAGGTTGCCTCACACACCATTAATTACGGACACGTCTTTGATCCAGACACTAACGAAGACGTCGACGAAGTAATGGTATCAGTAATGAGAGCGCCAAAGACTTACACTTGTGAAGACGTGATTGAGGTTAACTGTCACGGTGGTATCTTAGCCACTAACACCATTCTTCAATTGATTTTAAGTTATGGTGCCCGTCTTGCTGAACCGGGTGAATTTACCAAACGTGCATTCTTGAATGGACGAATTGACCTTTCACAATCAGAAGCGGTCATGGATGTTATTGACGCCAAAACTACCCGCTCTATGAAGGCTGCTGAAAGCCAACTTGAAGGAAACCTTTCAAGACTAATTAGAACGCTTAGACAACAAATTTTGGACGTTTTAGCAAATGTCGAAGTTAACATCGATTACCCTGAATATGACGATGCCGAAGTTATGACTTCTAAGTTATTGAAGGAAAATGCGGTTGATTTAAAAGCTAAGGTTGAAAAACTACTAGAAACTGCCAAGCAGGGACAAGTTCTAAGGGATGGACTTGCTACTTCTATCGTTGGTCGTCCCAATGTTGGTAAATCAAGTATCTTAAACCACTTGTTACACCAAGATAAGGCCATCGTTACAGATGTTCCGGGAACCACACGTGACGTGTTGGAAGAATACGTTAACGTTAAGGGTGTTCCTTTGAAATTAGTCGATACCGCCGGAATCCGTGAAACCGAAGATAAGGTTGAAAAAATCGGTGTGGAACGTTCAAGAAAGGCCATCGCAAGTTCAGACCTAGTGCTATTGGTATTGAACTACTCTGAAAAACTTTCTGATGAAGATCGTCAATTAATCGAATTAACTAACGATTCCAAACGAATCGTAATATTGAACAAGACCGACTTGCCTCAACAAATCGATGTTGATGAAGTTAAGAGCTTAGTCGGTGCAGAAAACGTGATTACTACTTCTGCCATTCAAGACAATGGAACTGAACCACTTGAGGAAATGATTGCTAAGCTATTCTTTACCCAAGGAATTCAAAGTTCACAAAACGACGTTATGGTTACAAACGCCAGACACGTTAGTTTGTTACACAATGCCAAAGAATCATTAAACAGCGTAATTAACGGATTGGATGAAGGTCTACCGGTTGATTTAGTTCAAATGGACATGCACGCATGTTGGGAATCACTTGGTGAAATCACCGGTGATAGCTACAACGGTGAGCTATTAGATCAACTATTCAGCCAATTCTGTCTAGGAAAATAGTTAATTGTTTCATGTGAAACATTTTTAATGGAGGAAAACAAATGAGCCAAATCGTAAGCGAAGAAAATATCCAATACGATGCCGGTGAATACGACGTTATCGTCGTTGGTGCCGGACATGCTGGTAGTGAAGCTGCGCTTGCTTCAGCCAGAATGGGAAACAAAACAATGCTAATCACAATCAACTTGGACATGGTCGCATTTATGCCATGTAACCCATCACTTGGTGGACCAGCCAAGGGAACTGTGGTTAGAGAAATCGATGCACTAGGTGGGGAAATGGGTAGAAATATCGATAAGACCTACGTGCAAATGAGAATGTTAAACACTGGTAAGGGTCCAGCCGTTCGTGCATTACGTGCACAAGCTGACAAGCACGCTTACCACCGTGCAATGAAGGAAACTATCGAAAAACAACCTAACTTGGATTTAAAACAAGGAATTGTTGATTCATTAATCGTTGAAGACGGTGTCTGCAAGGGTATCGTGACTTTTACAGGTGCTAAGTACTACTCAAAGACTACTGTTATTTGTGCCGGAACAGCAGCTCGTGGAAGAATCATTATTGGTGAACTAAGATACTCTTCAGGTCCCAACAACTCTCAACCTGCATTGAAATTGTCAGAAAACCTAGAAGAATTAGGTTTCGAATTGAAACGTTTCAAGACTGGTACACCTCCACGTGTTAACGGTCGTACAATTGACTTCTCTAAGACAGAAGAACAACCAGGGGATGAAGAAGTTAACCACTTCAGTTTTGAAACTCCTGATGACAAGTACATTCCAGTTAAGGATCAACTATCATGTTGGTTAACTTATACTAACGAACACACTCATCAAATCATTCGTGACAACCTAGACCGTGCACCTATGTTTACTGGTGTGATCGAAGGGGTTGGACCTCGTTACTGTCCATCAATCGAAGATAAGATTGTTCGTTTCGCTGACAAGAACAGACACCAAGTATTCTTGGAACCTGAAGGTCGTGAAACAAACGAATACTACTGTGATAGTCTTTCAACTTCTCTTCCAGAAGAAGTACAACAAAAGATGTTACACAGTGTTGCTGGACTAGAACACGCTGAAATGATGCGACCTGGTTACGCCATTGAATATGATGTCGTAGCACCTTACCAATTAAAACCAACATTTGAAACTAAGATTGTTAAGAACCTATACACTGCCGGTCAAACCAACGGTACTTCAGGATATGAAGAAGCTGCTGGACAAGGACTATACGCCGGAATCAATGCTGCATTACGTGCCCAAGGTAAGGACCCAATGGTTCTAAAACGTAACGAAGCATATATCGGTGTGTTAGTTGATGACTTGGTAACTAAGGGAACTAACGAACCTTACCGTTTACTAACCAGTCGTGCCGAATACCGTCTACTTCTTAGAAACGATAATGCTGACTTCCGTCTAACTGAAAAGGGTCACGAATTAGGTCTAATTTCAGACGAAAGATACAACAAGTTCCTAGAAAAGAAAGAAGCCGTTATCAAGGAACTAGACCGTCTAGATCACACTCGTATCAAACCAAGTGATGAAGTAAACGAATTCGTTGAAGCTCACGGTGACAAGCCACTTAAGGATGGTATCTTGGCATCTGTATTCCTACGTCGTCCATACGTAACTTACAACACATTGTTGAAGTTCATCGAACCTGCTGAAAAGCCACTAGGTCGTCGTGTGGTAGAGCAAGTTGAAATCAGAACTAAGTACGCCGGATATATTAAGAAGGCCGAAGAAAATGTTGCTCGTATGAAGAAGATGGAAGCTAAGAAGATTCCAGATGACATCGATTACGATGCAATCGACAGTTTAGCTACCGAAGCTCGTCAAAAACTAGAAAAGATTAGACCACGTACTGTGGCTCAAGCTTCTAGAATTTCAGGGGTTAACCCTTCAGATGTTGCCATCTTAGGTGTTTACATCCAACAAGGTAAAATCGCTAAAATCAAAAAATAGGTAAAACAAAAGCCGTCTAAACATGGTTTAGACGGCTTTTTTATTATCGAATGCAGCTATTTAAAATGGTATATAGGAATGATGAGATAATTCCTGGAACTAAAACATTTTTAAGTAGTTTAAATTGATACTTAAAGTATTCAGATGATTTTTGTTGATTAATCTTTACTAATCTATGTTTTAAAATAGAGTGATTTGCAGATATAGTGAAGCAAATGATGGATGTAGTTAGTAGTATCCACATAAACGCCCAAAAAATAGCATAGAAGTAGTTTCCGTATATTATGTATATAATTACTGCTGACATGTTTAAAGCATCTATATAGACGGTATAAATGGACAAAAATGCTAAGAAGATTCTGGTACGCAACATTGAAATGATTGCATATAAGACTGCAACCTCGATAAAGATTAGCATTTGAGGTAAAGCTGAAAGGAAGTTTGTCTTTAAAATAATATGTAGTGACATTGCTTCCATATTGATGTTGAAGATTCCCCATAAGACAGATATTAAAAACCACACCAGAAATGCAGCAAGAATATTTTTATGGATCTTAAGTTTTCCGATTTTATTAATACTCGTCATTCCCTTTATCATATAATTAAAATATTAACAATTAAATTATACTTATAAGTACGAATTATCACAAGGAAATTATTTAAAACAAATTGTGAAATAATGATACAATGGGATTATCAAAATTAGGAGCAACGAAAAAATGGAAAAATCTACCAAAAATACTAAAAACAAATTTTTAAGAGAATGCCTTAGCTGGCTAATCTACCTAGTCGTGTTAGGGGCAATCTACCTAACAATTACTCATTTCTTTACAATGGCAACCGTTGATGGTCATTCAATGGATCCTAACCTATACAATAAAGAAAAGATGTTGGTATTAAAGCAAGCCGACATTAAACGTAACAGTGTTATCATTTTTGATGCCCATGGAGAAGATCCTGAAGCAACTGCTAATGATTACTATGTAAAACGTGTTATCGGTCTACCAGGTGACACCATTTCATACAAAGATGGTAAGTTATACGTTAACAACAAGGTTGCCGACCAAAGCTTTATATCTAAGAAACAGTTAAGTGAAGGAACACGTTATAATCCCCTTAATGGTGGTATGATTAAAAATTGGAGCATCTCAAGCCTATCCAGCACTAAATGGGTATACAACCAAGATGCAAAGGTTGTACCAAAGGGTGAATACTTCGTATTGGGTGATAACAGAAGTATCTCAAACGATAGTCGTTACTGGGGATTCGTAAAGAAATCTAAGGTATTGGGAGTAGCCAAGTTATTCCCATGGTCAGGTACTGCTAAGCACCGTCATAACGTTAATGATTTAGCTAAGTAGAGGGGAATTTAATCCATGAAATTAACTGCGAAACAAAAGAGTTTATTATCATGGGTTATCTACCTGTTATTCTTGGTACTGGCCTGGTTTGCTATCAAGAGTTTTGCGACCGTAGTTAAGGTTGATGGTCATTCGATGGACCCAAACTTACATACGGGACAACGAGTCTTGGTGATGAAACAAGCTGCGATTAAACGCAATAGCGTGATTGTTTTTGACGCGTTCGGCGAGGATCCTACCAAACTCGCCACTACATACTACGTAAAGCGTGTAGTTGGGATGCCTGGCGATAAAATCGTTTATAAAAACGGGAAGCTATACATCAATAACAAGCTCTATAAGCAAAACTATATTAGTAAGCAACAGGTGAGCGTGGGAACACGCTACAAATTTCAAACTGATGTCATTAAGAACTGGGATATTACCAAGTTATCCAAAGAAAAATGGGTAGATGACCAAGATGAAAAGGTTGTCCCTAAAGGGATGTACTTCGTTTTAGGTGATAATCGATCAATCTCAAATGACAGCCGTTATTGGGGATTTGTTGAAAAAAGAAAAGTATTAGGAGTTGTGTATGCATTCCCGTGGTCTGGAAATACCACACAGCGTTACAACATTAATGATTTACAAAATAAAAAAGCGTTGAATTAAATTCAACGCTTTTTTTGTTGGTTACTTATTTGTTGTTTGATGCGATACTAGTTGTAGAAAAGGTAGTAGTTGCACCGTCACTTACTGATGAAGTGGTAGTAGCAGCTGCACTGTTATTGCTTAGAGCAGCACCTGAACCATCTGTGGTAACGTTTTGAGTTACCTTTTGACCGTTATCATGTGATTGATTGAAATCATCGTGTTGATCGATGAATGAACGTCTTGATTCTTCAGGTTTAACTATTTCTTGTTTAGGTTTTACAACATCTTGAGCTGCTTGTTGCTTAGGAGCAGTAACGTTTTGCTTTGTTTGAGCAACTGCTGAATCATCAAGCATACGGTTGCTTAGGCTGAAACCTGAAGCGCTGGTATCGGCGATAACCATGCGTTTAACTTTTTTGGTAGCTTTTTTCTTTTTAGTAGTAGTCTTTTTAGGTTTTACAACGACCTTCTTAGCTTTTTTAACCTTTTTAACGGGCTTTACAAGCTTTAATTGGTATTCAGGAACATAACCACCTAGTTTTGGTAAGAATAGGAAGTTTGATCCATTGAAACGAACGCGGTTACCCACGTGCATGTGGCCAATTCTCTTGAAGTAACGGTATCTCATCATTGTGTGACGACCGTGACGTAACTTTCCATATTTGTAGACATTAACGAATTCGCTTCGGTTAGTGTATGTTTGTTTAGCGGATGCATGGACGGTAGTACCGATTAAAAATACGGCACCTACAGCTGCAAATGCAGCGGCGACTTTCTTTTTCATATCGTTTCCTCCCGGGAATGTAAAAAAATTCTCATATATATATAATAATTTACCAGTAAATACAGAAATATCAAGCTAAATAGACGGATTTAACCTAAATGTAACCTTCAGTTCAGTTATCCACATGTTGACAACTTTAATCAGTAAGCTATAATTAATGACAATTAAATTAGAAAACGATTAGAAACTAATCGTTTTCTAATAAATATATGGAATGAGGTGTTCAATATGAAAAATCAAGAAATTTTGCATGACGAAGACGAAAGTTTCGCATCAGCTTCACGTATCAAGTACTTTGATATGGTAATTGAATCGGGTGAGGGTGCGATTTTAACGGACGTCGAAGGAAACGAATACATTGATTTATTAGCGAGCGCATCCTCAACCAATACTGGTCATAGCCATCCGCATGTGGTTGATGCAATCACCAAACAGGCTCAAAAGTTAATCCAATATACTCCGGCATACTTCGCTAATTTACCGGCAGCCCAACTGGCCAAACGATTGACCGATTTAGCACCAATCGATGGACCGGCTGAATTGTCATGGGGGAACTCTGGATCAGACGCCAATGACGCGCTAATCAAGTTTGCCCGCGGATACACTGGTCGCCAAGACGTTGTCAGTTTTACTGGAGCATATCACGGTTCTACATATGGTTCAATGAGTGCTTCTGGCGTTAGTTTGAATATGAATCGTAAGATGGGACCATTAATGAGTGGATTCTACAAGGTGCCATTCCCAAGCCCATGGTATCGCGAATCATATGAAACAGAAGATGAGTTCGTAGACCGCATGTTTGAAGAATTTAAGCTACCATTTGATACATATTTACCTGCTGACGAAGTTGCGGTCATCTTGATTGAACCAATTCAAGGTGATGGTGGAATCGTCAAAGCACCAGAAAAGTACCTAAAGAAAGTATACGAATTTGCCCACGAACACGGCATCTTATTTGCGATTGATGAAGTCAATCAAGGGATGGGACGTACTGGTAAATGGTGGTCAATTCAACAATTCGACGGTATTTATCCAGACCTTATGACCGTTGGGAAGTCACTCGCTTCCGGTTTGCCACTAAGTGCGGTCATCGGTAAAAAAGAAATTATCGAATCACTTCAAGCACCAGCAAACGTGTACACCACCGCGGGAAACCCTGTTACCACAGCGGCTGCCATGGCCACAATCGACGTCATCGAAGACGAACATCTACTAGAACGTAGTGAGCGTTTAGGCGTTAAATCCAAAGTATTCTTTGATAGAATGAAAGAGAAGTACAGTTTTGTCGGTGACGTTAGAATGTACGGACTTGACGGTGGAATTGATATCATTAATCCTAAGACCGGAAAAGCTGACGTTAAAGTAGCGACAAAACTAATCTATCGTATGTTCGAACTAGGGGTAATCATGATTACCGTTAAGGGAAACGTACTTAGATTCCAACCACCTTTGGTAATTACCGAAGAACAACTAGAAAAGGCCTTTGACGTTATCGACCAATCGATGGATGATGAAGAAAATGGTCGCATTCAATTCGATAAGACTATCGGTTGGAGTACTGATTAATAAGCTAATTAGGGGTGTAATTAATGGCTCATACTAAGTTAACGCAAGAGTTCTTTGATGCAATGCGCGAAAAATATGACAATGATCCAAAAAACAAGGTATTACAACGTTCCGTTATGAAAAACGGCATTAACAATACCGCCAAAGATAACCGAGTAGTGGCTAAATTAAACCACACATACTCCGTAGAAATCGATACTGGTAAGGTATCAAACCAAAAACGTTCTGGTCGTTGCTGGCTATTCTCATTGTTAAACGTTTTAAAACATGACTTTGCGAAACGCTACGACGTAAAGGACTTTGAACTATCACAAAGCTACCTATTCTTCTGGGATAAGGTAGAACGTGCCAACATCTTTTACGACCGCATTATCGATACTGCTGACAAGCCTTTCGACGATCGTGAACTTCGCTGCTACTTAGCTGCACCGGGTGCAGATGGTGGTGAATGGGGGATGGCCGTTGCATTGGTACAAAAGTACGGTGTAATGCCAACTTCTGCCTTTCCTGAAAGCAACGTAACTGAAGATACATCCGATTTAAAGGAAGTATTGAACCGTAAGTTACGTCGTGACGCAATGGTATTACGTGACATGATTCATGCCGGAAACAGTGATGCCGAAATCGCTGAAAAACGTAAGGAAATGCTAAAAGAAGTTTACAAAATTGCTGGTTTTGCATGTGGTGTTCCACGTGAAACATTTACCTTTGAATACCGTGATGACAAGCAAAACTACCATGTAGATGCAGACATCACACCTAAACAATTCTTCGATAAATACTTCGAAATCGATTTAGATGATTACGTTGTTTTAGGTAATTATCCTAACCGTAAGATGGAACAATTATTCCGTAACAAGGCCGGTCAAAACGTTGTTGGCGGTCGCCAAGTTGAATTCTTAAACATGCCAATGGATGTGTTAAAGGATGCTGCGATTGCACAATTAAAGGATGGTGAAACTGTCTGGTTTGCCAACACCGTGACTGAACAATCAGACCGCCAAAACGGTCTATTAGACGACGATTTATACCGTCGTGCTGAATTATTTGATATCGACATGAACATGGATAAGGCCCAACGTTTGGATTACTACGACAACATTCCTAACCACGCGATGACACTTACTGGTGTCGACATTGTCGACGACAAACCAACTAAGTGGAAGGTCGAAAACTCTTGGGGTGAAAAGGTCGGCGAAAAGGGTTACTTCGTAATGGCAGATAACTGGATGGACAATAATGTCTTCGAAGTAATCGTCAACAAGAAGTACCTAACCGATTCACAAAGACAATTATTAGAACAAACCCCAGTCGATTTAGAACCTTGGGCAGCAGTATAAGGAGGACGTAGATAATGACTGAAACAAAAATTACCGAACAAGATCTAAAAGAATTACGTGCGGCCTACGAAAAAAATCCTACCAATGCAATTTTGGAAAGAACCGTAACACAAAATGGAATTGGCAATGTTTCATACGATGAAACAGCCACTGAAAAACTAAATCCCGTCTTTTCTGTTGAAGTGAAGACGGGTAAGGTGTCAAACCAAAAACAATCAGGTCGTTGCTGGATGTTTGCGTTATTAAACACCTTAAAGCACCAATTTGGCGCTAAATACAACGTTAAAGATTTCGAATTATCCCAAAACTATCTATTTTTCTGGGATAAGATTGAACGTGCTAACATCTTTTACGACCGCATCGTAAACACTGCGGACAAGCCACTAGATGACCGTACCGTTCAATACTTCCTAGAAGTTGGACCAGGTGCAGATGGTGGTCAATGGGCAATGGCCGTAGCATTAGTCCAAAAATACGGGGTTGTGCCAACCACTGCGTTTAGTGAAACCAACGTTTCTGAAAGTACCGGTGATTTGAAATCAATTTTGAATTACAAACTAAGAAACGATGCGTTCAAATTACGTAACATGGTAAACGACGGTGTGTCTGAAGAAGACATCCATGACGCTAGAGAACAAATGCTAGCTGAAGTTTACAAGATTGCTGCGTACTCACTTGGCGTGCCGCCAAAGACTTTTGACTTTGAATACAGGGATGATAACGACAACTATCACATTGATCGTGACTTGACCCCTAAGGCATTCTATGAAAAGTACCTATCAGATGCTGACTTAGACGATTACGTCGTCCTAAGTAACTCTCCTGACAAGGAATACGACAAGATGTATCGATTATCAGCGCAAGAAAACGTGGTTGATGGAAGAAAGATTGAATTCTTGAATCTACCAATGGAAGACCTAAAAAATGCTGCAATTGCGCAATTAAAAGATGGTCAAGCTGTTTGGTTTGCTAACGACATTGCTCGTCAATCTGACCGTAAAAAAGGATTCTTAGCTGAAAACCTATACCATTACGACGAACTTTTTGACGTTGATTTATCAATGAGCAAAAAAGAACGTCTACAATACCATGAAGCTAACGTTTCACATGCCACTGCATTAACCGGTGTTGATTTAGTCGATGACAAACCAACTAAATGGAAAGTGGAAAATTCATGGGGATCAAAGAATGGTGTCAACGGATATTTCATCATGGATGATGGTTGGATGAACGAATATGTATACGAAATTGTAATAAATAAAAAATATTTATCTGATGATAAAACCGCGCTATTAAGCCAATCTCCGGTCGAATTAACCCCTTGGGATTCATTAGAATAAAATTAAAGCATTGCAATTTTTCTGAGAAGGTATTAATATAAGTGACAATCAAATAAGACGTTGAACAGGAATTTTAATTATTGAGTGTTTCACAGGGAGCTCACGGTTATGAGAGTGAGTAACACGGTAGTTAAATCGTACCTGAGAGTCATTTTTCGAAATGAGTAGAAAAAATCGTAGGCGGCGTTAACGCTGAAGTTATTATAACTTCTCGAGCTAGTATTCGTGAGAATGCTAGGAATTGAGGTGGCACCGCGATTTTATTCGTCCTCTTGGATATCTTATCCAAGAGGATTTTTTTATACCCAAAAATAAATATCAATTTTAAAAACAGTGATTAGGAATTTTAGTTAATTCAGCCATTTACAGAGAACTTAGCAAAGCCGGGTGAGAGCTAAGGATGACATTAATTAAATCGTACCTATGAGTTTGAATTCGAAATGAGTAGAATTCACCGTTAACACGTTATCGTTAAAGTTTGAAAAAACTTTATGAGCTGATGTTCGTGAGAATGTCAGAAACTGAGGTGGAACCACGATTAGTCGTCCTCTAGGATTTATTCCTAGGGGACTTTTTTTATATAAATATTTGCATGATGATCAAGAATTTAATCAAACCAATCATTTACAGAGAAATTAACGTTGATGAGAGTTAATAATGACATTTGATTAATCGTACTTGTGAGTGAGCTTCGAAACGAGTAGAAGCAAACGTAGGCGGCGTTAACGCGGAAGTCATTGACTTTATGAGCTAGCATTCGTGAGGGTGTTAGAAAGTGAGGTGGTACCGCGAATACATCGTCCTCTATAGAAATTAAAATTTCATTGTTTATATACAAAAAAGGAGGATGTTTCACATGAAACAATCAAAGAAAATCGTTTTAGCATATTCCGGAGGATTAGATACATCAGTTTCAATCGCATGGTTAATCGAACAAGGTTTTGACGTAATTGCCTGCTGCATTAACGTAGGTGAAGATTACGGGGAACATAAAGATTTAAACCAAATTAAAGAAAAAGCATTAAAGGTTGGTGCCATCAAGTCATACGTTGTTGATGCACTAGACGAATTCGCCGAAGACTTCCTACTAACTGCATTAGACGCTAACGCAATGTATGAAGGGCAATACCCATTGAGTTCAGCACTATCTCGTCCTTTAATGAGTCAAAAGCTAGTTGAAATTGCTCACCAAGAAGGTGCCGAATACATCTGTCACGGTTGTACCGGTAAAGGGAACGACCAAGTTCGTTTCGACGTAGCTATCCATTCTCTAGATCCAAAATTGACAGTGGTTACTCCAGTTCGTCAATGGCACTGGAACAGAGAAGAAGAAATCGAATTTGCTAAGAAACACAACATCGATATTCCAATTGATTTAGATTCTCCATACTCAATCGACGCAAACATCTGGGGACGTGCTAATGAATGTGGTGTCCTAGAAAATCCATGGAACCAAGCTCCAGAAGACGCCTTCGATATTACTAAACCAATCGAAGAAACTCCAGAACAACCAGAATTTATGGACATCACCTTTAAACAAGGTAAGCCAGTCGCAGTTAACGGCGTTGAAATGAGCTTCGTTGACGTTATCAAAAAGGTTAATATCGTTGCCGGCAAACACGGCGTCGGTCGTATCGATCACATCGAAAACCGTCTAGTAGGAATCAAATCCAGAGAAGTATACGAAGCACCAGGTGCTACCGTATTACTAAAGGCCCACAAGGCAATGGAAGACCTAACTATGGAAAGAGATTTAGCTCACTTCAAGCCAATGATTGAACAACAAATCGCTAACCTTACCTACAACGGTTTATGGTTCTCACCATTGATGAAGTCACTAAAGGCATTTATCCAATCATCACAAGACACTGTGAGTGGAACAGTTAAAGTGAAGTTGTTCAAGGGTAACGTTTACGTAGTCGCTTCTAAGTCAGAAGAATCACTATACGACGAAGACCTAGCTACTTACACTGCAGCCGATTCATTCGATCAAAATGCTTCAGTTGGTTTCATCAAACTATGGGGACTACCTACTCAAGTTGCATCACAAGTAAAACAAAAGAATTTACAAAAGAATTTTATGAAAGATGTTATGAAGACTCAAACAAAGGAAAAGGTTCTAGTTGAAAACAAGTTAGAAGGTGAATCTGATGAGTGAGAAACTATGGGGCGGTCGTTTTAATGGCGATGCCAATGACTTATTCTTGAGGCTCGGCGCCTCAATCAATGTTGATATCAAGATGGCAAACGAAGACATCGAGGGATCAATTGCTCATGCCACAATGTTAAGCCACGTTGGTATCATCACAGAGGCCGAAAAAGACCAAATCGTGAATGGTTTAAAAGAAATTAAGGAAGAATTTAATGAAGGAAACCTTCATTTTAGCTACCAAAACGAAGACATTCATATGAATGTCGAAACAGTGCTAACCGAAAAAATCGGTGCTGTCGCTGGAAAACTCCACACCGCACGTTCAAGAAACGATCAAGTGGCACTAGACTTTCATTTATACCTAAAGAAACGTCTACCACAAATCATGGCACTAATTAGGAGTTTTCAAAGTGAATTGGTTAACCTAGCCGATGAAAATTTAGAAACCATTATGCCAGGATATACCCATTTACAACACGCTCAACCAATCTCATTTGCCCATTACCTAATGGCCTACTACGAAATGTTAGACCGTGATTACGACAGGTTCGAATTCAACCAAAAGCATACCAATATGTCACCAATTGGTGCTGCCGCTCTTGCGGGAACAACGTTTCCAATCGATCCTCATTTCACCGCCGACGAGTTAGGTTTAGATGCACCTTACAACAACTCCATCGATGCTGTATCAGATAGGGACTTCGCCATTGAATTTCTAAGTAATGCTTCCATTCTAATGATGCACTTATCAAGACTCTGCGAAGAAATTTGCTTATGGTCTAGCTACGAATTCAAGTACGTCGAACTATCAGACGCATTCAGTACTGGAAGCTCAATCATGCCACAAAAAAAGAACCCTGACATGTGTGAACTAATTAGAGGTAAAACCGGAGTGGTATACGGTCACCTAAATGCATTACTAGCAACGATGAAATCATTGCCACTGGCATACAACAAGGATTTACAAGAAGACAAGGCTGGCGTGTTTGATACAGTCGAAAATATCGAACCCATCCTACAATTAATGACCGAAATGATTGCGACAATGCAGGTCAATAAAGACCTGATGCTACAAGCGGTCGAAAAGGACTTTTCAAACGCAACTGAATTAGCTGATTACCTATCAGCCAAAGGATTACCATTTAGGCAAGCTCACCGTATCGCCGGTGAATTAGTTGCCAAATGCATAACCGAAAATTGTTACTTACAGGATCTATCATTAGAACAACTACATAACTATTCAGACTTGTTTGAAGAAGACATATACGAAGATTTGAAACCACATGTCGCAATTCAAAGAAGAAAGAGTTATGGGTCAACCGGTTTTAATGAAGTCAATAAACAGATTGAAAAAGCGAAAGAAAAACTAAAGGGAGAAATGAATCATGAAGAATAAAATGAAACATTCCGTGTTAATTACCATGTTGCTAATGATTGCAACACTATTCGTAACAGCATTCACTGTTCCAAGTGTTCAAGCATCAGCTTCTGATAACTCACTACAACAAATTAAGCAAAAAGGTTACATCGTAATGGGAACTGCACCAGATTATCCTCCATACGAATTTATTGGAAAAGATAACGGTGGTTCAAAGGTTTACGGTGCCGATATCGAATTAGGTAAGGCCATCGCCAAGGACTTAGGAGTAAAACTAAAGGTTAAATCAATGGGATTTGACTCACTACTAGTTGCGCTTCAAACTAAAAAAGTTGATATGGTTATTGCAGGGATGAACGAAACCCCTGAAAGAGCCAAGAGTGTCGACTTCAGTAAGACTTATTACTCATCTGGATTGAGTTTGGTATTAAACAGTGCCGACGACAAGAAAATCAAGTCATACAAGGACTTACAAGGTAAGACTATCGGTGCTCAAATCGGATCAGTACAATACGACGCTGTGAAGAAGGGTATCAAGAACATTAACCTAAAGGGAATGGAAAACATCAACGATTTAATTCTTGCTTTGAAGTCGGGAAAAATTCAAGCCATTCCACTAGATACTGCTGTAGCTCAAGCTTACGCAGCCCACAACCCAGGTCTAAAGATTATTGACGCTAAGATGCCTGGGCAAGAAAGCTCAAACAAGATTGCATTCTTCAAGGGTGCTACTAGCCTAGAAAACGCTGCTAACAAGACAATTGATAAGGTTAACAAGGATAACCTATACACCAAGAAATTCGTTCCAGCAGCCGCAAAACACATTACTAACAACAAGTCACAATCACAATTTGAAACAATGTGGCAATACAAGAACTTCTTTATCTCAGGTATTGAATACACAATGATCATCTCAGTAGTATCAGTATTCTTCGGTATCATCTTAGGAATTATATTTGCGCTAATGAGATTAAGTCATAACTGGCTATTACATTCAATCGCCGTTTGCTACATCGAATTCATTCGTGGAACACCTCAATTAGTACAAATTATGTTCATCTACTTTGGTCTAGGTACCATCGTTAACGTTCCAGCCTTAACTTCAGGAATCATCGCTATTTCCATTAACTCTGGGGCCTACGTCGCCGAAATCATTAGAGGGGGAATTAATTCTATCTCTGATGGTCAAAGCGAAGCCGCATTATCACTTGGTCTATCCAAGAAACAATCAATGCAATACATCGTGTTACCACAAGCCTTCAAGAATATCTGGCCTGCACTTGGTAACGAACTAGTAACATTGATCAAGGATAGTTCACTAGCATCCGTAATTGGGGTTGGAGAACTAATGTATCAAATGAGAGCTGTTCAAGCTGATACCTACCTAGGTGTCGCACCAATCGCTGTCATTATGGTCATTTACTTCGTAATCACATTTACAATTTCTAGAATCATGAAACACTTAGAAGGGAAGATTAGCCATGGAACCAATGATTAAAATTGAAAATTTAACCAAAAAATTTAAAAATAATACCATCTTTTCTGACATCAATGCTGAAGTCCACAAGGGCGAAGTAATCTCACTTTTAGGTCCTTCTGGTGCCGGTAAGAGTACTTTCCTTCGTTGCATTAACATGCTAGGTGAACCAACTTCTGGAAAGATTCTATTGGATGGTAAAGACCTAGTAAGCAGTTCTGAAAAGGAACTAATTCAATTAAGAACCCACATCGGAATGGTGTTCCAAAGCTTTAACTTGTTTGAAAACAAGACAGTCATCGATAACATCACACTAGCACCCATCAAGGTTAAGGGTATTAGTAAGGAAGACGCTGAAGATAAGGCTCACGAATTGCTTAAGACCGTTGGCCTAGATGACAAGGCAAACGTTTACCCAGATAGCCTATCAGGTGGACAAGCCCAACGTATCGCAATCGTACGTGCGCTAGCCATGGATCCTGAAGTAATCCTATTCGATGAACCAACTTCAGCATTGGACCCTGAAAAGGTCGGTGAAGTACTAAGTGTAATGCAAGACTTAGCTAAGAAGGACATGACCATGATTATCGTTACTCATGAAATGGAATTCGCTAAGAATGTGTCAGACGAAATTTGGTTTATGGATGAAGGAAAGATTCAAGAAAAACAAGCTCCACAAGACTTCTTCGCAAATCCTAAAACCCCTAACGCCCAACGTTTTTTAAGTAAAATGATTTAATCTGTTTATAAATACGTAAAAAGGCCAACATAAATGTTGGTCTTTTTGATTATTCTCATTTTATTTTGTACAATAAAGCTAAACATGACACTTTTTGAATTAATCCGAGGAGGAAATCAATTGTCTAAACGTTTTAAACTAGTAGAAGAATCATTTACAGGAGTATCCATTTACATCGATCAAAGAACCGGTGTTGAATACGGTGGATACGGAAGTACATTAACTCCACTACGCAACCCTGACGGAACTTTGTTTGTAGATGAATCTGAAATTGATCAAGATTACGAACACAAAGAAAAATAAACGGGGGAATATGAAACCATGTTTTTATGGATTCACTTAATTTTTGCGGTACTACTAATCGCTTTGGTGATTACCGCGCTATGCAAAAAGAATAACTTTAAGCCTTACATGATGGCCACTAGAGTGTCTTATCTAGTCTTCATCGTGACGGGAATTGTACTATTTAGCAAAGCCTTTGAACGCGATGCCATGTTCACGATTTTGAAGGTTTTATCAGCCATCTTCTTAATTGGCTTGATTGAAATGGCCTATGCCCAAAAGACTAAAAAGTCGTTAACTGTTGGATTGGTGATGAGCCTAATTCTAGTTTTCGCACTAGTGATTGTGATTGGATTGATCGTTGCTGGCGGTCGTCCTTTCATTCATTTTATTTAAATATTATTATCGCAGATTCTGCGTATCTAAAAAGAGAGTGAACAAATATGTTCACTCTCTTTTTTTATTGGTTGTCGCTGCCAGATAGGGATGGATGTTGGAGTTGATAGCTTGTTGCTTCAAATAAGGAATGGGTTGCTTCCCAAATCTTTTTAGCGACGTAGGTGTTATTCATGGTGTATAGGTGAATGCCATCGACGCCGTTGGCGACCAAATCAACGATTTGATCGACCGCATAGGCGATTCCGGCATCTCTCATTGCTTCTTTATTGTTGGCGTATTTGTTCATGATGTCGACGAATTTTTTCGGCATTTCTAGTCCCGACAATTCTGTAATGTGTTTAATCTGATTGCAGTTAGTACAGGGCATGATGCCGACTTCGACCGGCACATTAATTCCGGCCAGTTTCAAACGTTGACGAAAGTCATAGAATGCTTGGTTATCAAAGACCATTTGGGTGATTAAATGACCGACACCGTTGCCTACTTTTTCCTTCAAATGAAGGGTGTCATCGACCAAATCGATAGATTCGGGATGCTTTTGAGGGTAGCAGGCACCCGTGATGTCAAAGTCACCTTGGGTTTTGATGAATTCTGCCAATTCTGAAGCGTGGTTAAAGTCACCAACCGGTGTTTCGTCCGGATTAATGTCACCACGAAGGGCTAATACGTTATTAATGTTGTGTTGCTTTAATTGTTTTAGGAAATCAGCAACGTCTTTTTTGGAACGATAGATTCCTGGAATGTGGGCCATCGCAGGGATGTTCAAATCATTTTGAATCATGCTGGATAGCTCCAAAGCATTGTTATTTTGTGATCCACCGGCACCTAGGGTAATGGAAATGAAATCTGGTTTGATTCGTTTAATCCCGGTAAGGGCGTTCACTAATTTTTTGGTTCCTTCCGGTGTCTTGGGAGGGTATACCTCAAGTGAGAACACCGTTTTGTTCTTGAATGTATCTTTTAAACTCATGTTATCCCAACTCTCCGCGTTTTTGTTGAACAGCGGCGATGAAGTTCTTTAGACTAGCGAATGATTCTGATTCACCACGGGTCTTTAGACCACAGTCCGGGTTGATCCAAACCTTACTTTCGTGAAGTTTAGCTAGGATGTCACTGATAACGTTGTAGATTTCAGATTGACTAGGGACACGTGGAGAATGAATATCGTAAACTCCAGGGCCGACTTCTGTTTCAAAGTTATTTGCTTTTAATTTATCGATGATTGATAAATCAGAACGTGATGCTTCGAATGAAATAACATCGGCATCCATGTTATCGATGGCCTTGATGATGTCGTTAAATTCGCTGTAGCACATATGAGTGTGGATTTGAGTAGTTGGTTGGACCTTACTGTGAACCAATTTGAATGCTGGAATTGCCCAGTCTAGGTATTCCTTGTACCAGTCACTCTTACGTAGTGGAAGCTTTTCACGTAGGGCGGCTTCATCGATTTGAATAATCTTGATGCCGTGTTTTTCAAGGTCTAATACTTCGTCTTGGATTGCTAAGGCGATTTGGGTTACTGATTCCTTTGCAGGGATATCTTCACGTGGGAATGACCAGTTGAAGATAGTAACGGGACCTGTAAGCATTCCTTTAACCGGTTTGTCGGTCAAACTTTGGGCGTAGGTAGAAGCGGCAACTGTAATTGGGTTCTTACGGCTAACGTCACCCCAGATGATTGGTGGTTTAACAGCACGTGTACCGTATGATTGAACCCAAGCCTTCTTGGTAAATGCGAAACCAGCTAGGTTTTCACCGAAGTATTCCACCATGTCGTTTCGTTCGTATTCACCGTGGACTAAGACGTCAAAACCGGCTTCTTCTTGCCATTCAATGATTCGTTTAATCTTGTCCTTGTTGAATTGATCGTATTGATCCTTATCGATTTCATGATGCTTGTATAGCGAACGGTTCTTTCTAACATCCTTTGTTTGTGGGAATGAACCGATGGTAGTAGTTGGTAAATCTGGTAAGTGGAATTCTTCTTTTTGGATGGTTTCACGTTCTACACGACTTGGTAATCTGGTGTAATCGTCATCAGATAAGTCAGCGATACGTTTTGTAACGGCTGGATCCTTTGGATGGTTAACGTTCTTGAATAATGCTTCGTTTGTATTCAATAGTTCGGTGTTGCCATTAAAGAAGATTTCGTTTAGGTCGTGTAATTCGTCTAGCTTTTGGTATGCGAAGGCTAGGTGTTGTTTTAGTTCAGGGTCTAAATCGGTTTCGTTATCAACGGTGTATGGAACATGTAGTAGTGAACAAGAAGTTGAAATGACGATGTTTTTAACCGGTAGGCTCTTTAGTAATTCGATGGTCTTCTTGTATTCGTTACGCCAGATGTTCTTACCATTAACGACCCCGGCGAATAAGACCTTGTTGTCGTCAAAACCGTGTTTATCAATTAAATCAGCGGTTTGTTTACCTTCTAGGAAGTCTAAACCAATACCGTCGAATGGTAATTTAACTAAATCTTCATAGATATCACGAACATCACCGAAGTATGTTTGAAGATTAATCTTGAAGTCATGAGGAATAGCTAGGATTCGAGTGTATAGGTCATCGAATAGCTTCTTATCGTCAGCACTTAGATCAAATACTAGTGATGGTTCATCGATTTGTAGCCACTTGATGTCGATTGCATTTAGGCGAGCAAAGATATCTTTGTATGCTTCAACGATTGGTTCAATAAAGTCTTCGGCTGATTTTTTACCAACGTAGCGGCTTAGCTTTAGGATGGTGAATGGACCGATTAAGGATGCCTTAACGTTACTGTGTTTGGCAGCTGCCTTTTTCACATCGTCGAAGAATCTAGTTTCCACTAGTTTAATTTCTGTATCATCGTCGATTTCTGGGACGATGTAATGGTAGTTGGTGTTGTACCATTTCTTCATTGGTAGCGCCTTAACGGAATGGCTATCGTCTTGGTAACCACGGGCTTGGGCGAAGTATTCGTCTAATTGGTTTAAAGCTAAATCGGCATAACGCTTAGGTGTGATGTTCAATAGGGTAGCGGCGTCTAAGACATTATCGAAGAATGAAAAATCACCGGCACTGATTAGACCTAACTTGGCGTCTTCTTGAATTTGCCAATTCTTTTCTTTTAGTTCATCTGAAATTTTTAGTAGTTCTTCTTGATTGATTTCTTTCTTCCAATATTTTTCTGTAGCGCGTTTTAATTCGCGGTTTTCTCCAATTCGTGGGAATCCAATAATGCTTGTACTCATAATGTTACCTCCTCGGGTAAATAAAAATTAATTTAACGGGTGAATAAAAAAATCCCGCAGTCTATGTAGACTACGGGACGAAATCTTCGTGTTACCACCCTGATTTTGTAATACATCGCTGCATTACACTCAATAAGTACTTCCTAAAAAATACTTCTACGCGATAACGGGCGTACCCGAACATCGTTTGTCAAAGACTTACGATGATAGATAATTCCTAGACCATTTTCAGTTTCCTTACGTACTTTGTCTCATCGTAATCAAAGCTCTCTGTGAACGTTAAAAAAACTTACTTATCTGCTCAATATCTATTTATTTAGATGATGTAAATTGGTTTAACCAATTGATGTAAAAGGTGGTGGCATCTGTATGCCAGGAGTTGATGGGATGATCCTGATTGTCAAAGTAGTTACTTGGTTTTTTAGTATCCAAACCTTTTTTGACATCGCGGAAATATTCATCAGCTAAAGTTTTCGTCCCGTATTCAAGATGACCAGTGACGTAGTATGAATTAGTGTTTGAATCGAAAATTAAGGTGGCGCCGATGGTGTCGTTTCCAGCTAGCACTGTTGCCTTAACGTTATTTTTCGGAATCGTGAAGTAACGTGATTGAGGCATTGTAATGCCATCGGTTGTATAGACCCCGTAAATCTTTTGGTCCAACTGTTGCCCGGTTAGAATGCCGTCGATTGTTCCGGCAGCCCAGGCGGCCCAGCAGCTGAATAGGCATGTGTCGACGTGGGTCTTACGCCAGTTAATAAAATCAACGAATTCGTTCCAGTAATCGACCTCATTGAAGTATTTTCTGTCTAGTGGGGCGCCGGTCACGATTAATGCATCAAAATGATTATCAAAAACATCCTTGGTTGTGACGTATTTTTCGATGATCTCTGAATCGAAGTGTTTGATGTGGTGACTGGCCATGCGACAGAAATTCAAATTAATGTTTAGGTCGGTTTGTTGAAGCAAATCGATAATTTGGTGTTCAGTCTCAAGCCGATTGGGCATTAGATTTAGCACTAAAATATTTAGGGCATCATCAATTTTTTGATGACTATTTTGTGAATAGCCAGATAGGATGTTGATACAACCCATAGGCCTTACCTCCTTTAAATTTTCGCGAAAGCTTGTTTCAAATCGTCAATAATGTCGTCAGCGTTTTCAATTCCAATTGAAATTCTGATTAAATCAGGTGTAATTCCAGCTTCTTTTAATTCCTCTTCATTTAGTTGAGCATGAGTGGTTGAAGCGGGGTGAATGATTAGTGATTTGGCGTCTCCAACGTTGGCTAGTAGTGAGAATAGGTTCAAGTTTTCAATTAACTTCTTACCAGCTTCTTCGCCACCGGTTAGTCCAATTGTGAAGATTGATCCGACACCCTTAGGGAAACTCTTCTTGGCTTGTTCGTAGTACTTGCTGGATGGTAGTTCAGGGTACTTAATCCAAGCGACCTTATCGTTGTTAGATAAGAAGTCGATGACCTTACGGGTGTTTTCAACGTGTCTTGATACTCTAAGTGACAATGTTTCTAGACTTTGAATTAATAAGAATGAGTTGAATGGACTAATTGCACCACCGGTATCACGAAGGATTTCTGCTCTCACCTTGGTGGTGAATGCACCTGGTTTTAAGTCGGCAAATACTAATCCGTTGTAGTGGGTATCTGGGGTTGTGAAACCAGGATAGCGACCGCTTGTACGATAGTCGAACTTACCATTTTCAACGATAATCCCACCCATTGTGGTACCGTGACCACCGATGAACTTAGTTGCGGATTCAACGACGACGTCGGCACCGTGATCCAGTGGACGGTATAGGTAAGGGGATGCGAATGTGTTATCGACAATCAATAACAGGTCATGTTTATGAGCGATGTCTGCGATTGCTTCGATATCACTTAGATTGATATCCGGATTACCGATTGTTTCTAGGTATAACGCCTTGGTATGGTCGTTAATTTCTTTTTCAAAGTTTTCTGGATTGTCAGAATCAACGAAGTGAGTGGTAATTCCTAACTTAGGTAATGTGGCGTTAAATAGGTTGTATGTTCCACCATATAATGTTCCGGCTGAAACGATTTCGTCGCCTTGACCAGCAATGTTGGTGATGGTGGCATGAATTGCTGCTGCACCAGATGCTAAAGCAACGGCACTAGTTCCATTTTCCAGTGCAGCCACACGTTTTTCGAAAACGTCGGTGGTTGGATTGGTTAAACGAGTGTAGATGTTACCTGGATCGGTTAAGGCAAAACGACCAGCAGCTTGAGCTGCATCTTTAAAGATATATGAACTGGTCTGATAAATTGGTACGGCACTGGCACCAGTCTCATCAATGTGTTGACCTGCGTGAATCTGTAAAGTTTCAAATTTATCTGTACTCATAAAACATTCCTCCTAAATTTTGGTAACAAAAAAAGCTCTCGCTCCATATATAACTAAATACATGGGACGAAAGCTTCCGCGGTACCACCCAACTTCGCTTTATTATTGCTAATAAAGCCTCAACGACACTAACATGTCTGGGAAGGTATCGGTTCCTACCGGATTTCTAGCTTGCACTATCGATCATGACTCAGAGCTCATCTGTGACTCACAATTAATTGCACCTTTTCACTATCCGATGCTCACTTTGAATCAATCGTTTTGAGTTACTCTTCTCTTCAACGTCTTAATTATTTAAGTTGTTTTGAATGATAGTCCTAGTATTTTCTAATGTCAACAGATAAATTAAAATTTTATTAGAAAAAGATTAATAAAAATATTTTTCAAAAAGTTTATATACTATCTTTTAGACCGTTTTTGTGTACCGAAAATTAAAATATCTGGTTTGACAAACAAATTTTAACGAGTAAACTTCGAGACAATCAAAACAACCAAAAAACTTTGCAGAGATGAGTAAGATTTATAAGCCTCAATAAGAGAGCCGATGGATGGTGAAATTCGGTGTGGTGGAGAATCTGAAAATGGTCTTTGATTACAGTAATTAGGCGATCTTTGGTAAGTCTAATTCGGGTGCGCCCGTTACCGCGTCAGAGTATCTTAATCATCTGACCTCTATGATTAACGTACTTGTTGAGAAGTAGCCAGTGATGGCTGCTTGAATTCAGGGTGGTAACACGTACCGACGTCCCGTAGTCTAAAAGAGACTGCGGGATTTTTTTATTTCTCAGATTTAGAAAGGATGATTGATTATGACAGGATTTAACACCAAATTAGTCTATGGAAAAGGGCTAAATAATCTTCACGATAACTGTACGGGCGCAGTGAATGTTCCATTATACCAATCCACTACATATGCCTTTAAAGATATCGATGGGGAAAACAAATATGATTATTCACGTTCTTTGAACCCCACAAGAGAGTACTTAGAAGATCAAATTGCCTGCTTGGAAGATGCCAAACATGGCTTTGCTTATGCATCCGGAAGTGCCGCTATTTATGCGGTTTTCACTTTATTTAAACCGGGTGATCACATCGTCGTTAGCAAGAATATTTACGGTGGAACTTTCCGTTTGATTAACGACTATTTGAAAAACTTGGATATTGAATTTACCCAAGTGGATACACAGGATTTAGCAGACGTCGAAAGTGCGATTAAGCCTAATACTAAGGCGATTTACTTCGAAACTATCGACAACCCATTCATGAAGGTTACTAGTGTGAAGCATATTGCTGAAATCGCCCACAAACACGGTGTTTTCACCATCGTTGATAACACATTTTTAACCCCATATTTGCAACAAGCATTGAATTTGGGCGCAGACATTGTCATCCATTCAGCTACTAAATATCTTGGCGGTCATTCAGACGTGATTGCCGGACTCGTTGTTACCAACAATGAAGAAGTAGCCGATAAATTATATTTTTGTCAAAACGCAGTCGGTGGCATCCTAGCACCAGAGGACTGTATGTTGGTAATTCGTGGAATTAAGACATTATCAGTTCGTTTGGACAGACATATTCAAAATGCCCAAAAAGTTTTGCAATATTTAGATTCCAAGACTGACGAAATCAAACACATTTATTATCCAGGTCGTGCCGGTGATGAAACCGATGAAATCGCTAGAAACGAGCTAAAGGGATACGGTGGTGTGATCACGTTTGAACTAAACGATAACGTTGATCCAAAGGCGTTCGTCAACAGTGCAGAATTAATCTGGTTAGCGGTCAGTCTAGGTTCCGTCGAAAGTCTAATCGAACTTCCATACTACATGACCCATGCCGAATTACCGGTCGAAGAAAGAAACAAAGTTGGTATCACACCTCACCTAGTTCGTTTGTCAGTTGGACTAGAGGATCCAGAGGACTTGATTGCTGATTTGGAGCAAGCTTTTGCTAAGGCGAAAAAATTAACCGCGGTAGAATCTGCGAAATAAGATATAATAAAGCCAAAGCAAAAAAGGAGGCTTGCACTATGAAAATTGCAATCTTAGGTCACGGTACCGTCGGAAGTGGAGTCTTAAAGATTATTCAAGACAGCGCTTTGCATCCATTTGAAAAAGATTTATCAGTTAAATATGTATTTGTTCGTCCAGAAAAAGTTGATCAAAACGAATTATTTGTGGATGATTACGCAACGATTTTAAATGATGAAGAAGTCGATGTAGTCGTGGAAGTACTAGGTGGACTAGAACCAGCTAAGACAATGATCATCGATGCATTAAAACATGGCAAGAACGTTGTGACAGCTAACAAAGCGGTCGTGGCGAGAAATTTGAAGGAATTTGATGAAATCGCTGAAGAAAATGGTGTAAAGTTCTACTTTGAATCAGCCGTTGGTGGTGGAATTCCTTGGATTATTAATTTGGAAAGGGCACTTCGCATCGACCAAATCGATTCAATTCACGGAATCCTAAACGGAACTAGTAACTACATTTTGGATACTATGACTAAGACTGGTCAAAGTTTCGATAAAGTCCTAAAAGATGCTCAAGACTTAGGATACGCAGAAGCCGATCCAAGTGCAGATATCGATGGATACGACATCGAAAATAAATTATGTATTAGTGTGGACATTGCCTACAACACCTTTGTGAAACCAGGTGACCACCTATTAAAATTTGGGATTAGAAATATTACCGATGAAGATATTAAGTACTTCAAGAAACACAATTTAATCGTGAAATTACTAGGTCGTAGTTTTAAGAAAAACAACAGTTTTAACTTTGTGGTTGAACCAACTTTATATACTCCCGGACAAATTGAATCCGGAATCCATGATAACTACAATTTCGTTGGGTTACGTGGAACTACCATCGGTAAACTAACCTTTAATGGCCAAGGTGCGGGTGAATTCCCAACTGCCCACGCGTTAGTGCAAGATATCTTAGATTTAAAGGCCAACAATGTGCACTTAAAACGTGATTTTAACGAAGAATTTTCTTTGGATAATACTACCAAGCAAAAGAATTATGTCGTTAGAACCAGTGCAGATCTAGAATCAAAACTACCAGAATATGACATTCAAAAAGACGGTAATTACTACCATATTGCCGCAATTGATACTCAAAAGATTCATGATGTTGTTAACGAATTATCCAGTAAAGATAAGGGCATTTTCTTTGCCTGCATCAGTGGTGGAGCATCCAATCCATGGATTGAAAAATAAAAAGAGCGCCTATATTAGGCGCTCTTATTTGTTTTCTTATTCAAAATCTTGTAATGCAAGTTCTGCATATGTTAGACGGGCGAAAGTATCATCAGTTGATACACCAGCGTTTTCGAACATGTTTGCGAATAAAACATATTTTGGTTGATCGCTGTATTCACCAGTAATTTCAATCAAACGTTGTAGTTGATTGGTACGGTTTGCTAAATCATCGATGTGGTTTAGTTCCAAATCGTTCTTAGCTGCATCGTAAATAATCTTGTAAGCTTCGGTATTAGTTAATAAATCTAATGCCTTAACTTGTTTCATAAAGTTATCAAATTGTGCATCTGATAATTGTTCTTTAACGTAATGTAAATCAACGATTTCATCGCTAAAGTCTTTTGCCCATTCGTTAATAATAGGTCTTAGTTGTATGTCTGACATTGTTAAAAAATCCTCTCCTAATTCAGATAATGCGTTTAGATTATTCTAGTACAAACATCTAAAAACGTGTGTAGTTTTTTCATTTATAATGTCATTAAATGGGGGTTACCGAAAAAATTCATGTAACACCTATGATAGTATCTCACATAAGGGATACTAATTGCAAAAATATAGAAATATTTACGAAAAATTAGACATTTAGTTTGACAATCATTATAAAAGGATTAGAATACGATTAAAGATAAATAGAAAAGCGAAGAATAGAAAGAGTAATTTCGGACCACGTTTTTAGAGAGATCCCGTTTGGTGAAAGGGATTAACAATGTTTGAAACGAAAATCATCTATGAGCTGCCAGGCAAATAAAGTAGTCTCGGCTGGGAATTCCCATTACAGAATCTGCAAATCAACGGGTTTGTTTGAGATATATCGTTTATCTTTATGAAATTAATTTTGAATCGGTATAACAAAAAGGTGGTACCGCGCGCAAGCGCCCTTTATTTCGTGTATGCGAAATTGGGGCGCTTTTTTATTTGCTCAATTTAAGGAGGTGATGGAAATGAAATCAGACATTAGTGGCATTTTAAATGCGAATCGTAACTAGTTTAAATTTTTACAATAACGCCAATATCAGGCGGTAAACATACATAGTTTTAAGAAAACTGCAGTTGCTATCTATGATTTATCCCTTGAGGTGTTAACTTTAGGAGGATTTAATCATGAGTAAAACTCTATATACAAACTTCAATTTATTTAACGGATTTGAAGATAAGACATACAAAGACACATCAATGTTAGTTGATGAAGACACCGGAAAGTTTTTAGCATTCGGTGAAGACGCGACAAAACAAGACAGTGACAAACAAGTTGATCTAAAATGTCAATTTGTAATGCCAGGATTGGTAAATTGTCACACCCACATCACTTTAGACTCTGATACAGCCGACGGAAATCCTGACGCTGATCAAACTACCGCAACTGTGCGCGCGGTAGACAGTCTAAGAGCGTTACTTAAATCAGGGGTTACATATGTAAGAGAATGCGGTAGCCTTTATGGTTTAGATGCAACATTAGCTAAACTACAAAGAACAAATAAGTTGACTAAGGTGCCTGAAATGATGGCATCTGGTCGAGCTTTGACTATGACTGGTGGACACGGTGATGCACCTCATAGTGGAGTGACCGTCGATTCTCCAGACGAAATGAGAAAAGCAGTTAGAAATAATTTTAAAAATGGTGCTCAATGTACCAAGGTCATGGCTACCGGTGGTGTGATGTCACCAGGAGACTACATGGATGAAGCCCAATTAACCTTAGAAGAACTAAAGGTTGCTGTATACGAAAGCCATAACAAGCATGCTGTAGTTGCAGCTCATGCCGAAGGAAATCCTGGAATCATGAACGCCATCAAGGCGGGAGTTGATTCAGTGGAACATGGTTTTTATGTTAATGATGAAGAAATCGCATTGATGAAAGAACACAATACCTACTTAACACCTACACTAGTTTCTGCTTGGTGCATTGCCGAATACGGTAAGGACACACTACCAAAGTGGGAACTAAACAAACTTTTGAATGCCCTAAACGACATCTACAAAAATGTTCGCCATGCTAAGGAAAGTGGTGTAAAGGTTACCTTAGGGACAGACGCTGGTACACCTTACAACGATTTTTCTAAGACACCGGTTGAATTTCAATTGATGGTCGAAAAAGAAGGTTTCACTAATTTTGAAGCATTATCTACTTCAAGACATTCAGCTGAACTAATGCACTTGGATGATTACGGAACATTGGAAGCTGGTAAATATGCCGATTTCTTAGTGTTAGAAGACGATCCATTGGCAGACGTTAAAGCCGTTCAACAAGTTGATAAATCAGTATATAAACTTGGTCAAAAGGTGTACTAGGGGGAATTAAATATGAAAAAAACAAAATTATTACTACTACCATTTTTAGCAACCGTCACATTATCACTTGCAGCATGTGGTAATTCATCAACCCAATCAAAGGGTGCGAAAACTCAATCACTAAACTGGATGCAAAACGCAAATCTAATTACTTTGGATCCATCTAAATGTATTGATACTATTAGTTCTACGACACTAAACAATGTTGACAGGGGCCTTTTTTTTAGCCCATCATCCAGCAAATATGAATATGGCGTGGCTAAGAGCATGAAGGTATCAAAGGATGGAAAAACATATACATTCGATTTGAGAAAATCAAAGTGGAGCAATGGCGACCCTGTTACTGCTTCCGACTTCGTCTATGGTTTCCAAAGAACTGTCGATCCAAAAACTGCTTCTCAAGATGCATATCTAATGGATCACTTACTTAACTACAAAGAAGTTAGCACCGGCAAACTAAGTCCCGACAAACTAGGGGTGAGTGCACCAAACAAATACACTTTCGTGGTTAAACTATCATCACCACAATCATACTTTAAGAGCCTTCTAACCGACTCTGCCTTCTTACCACAAGATAAAAAGGTCGCCGTTAAGTACGGTAAGAAATATGGTACTTCAAGCAGCACACAAGTATACAACGGACCATTTACCGTTACTGGCTGGACCGGAACCAATGATTCTTGGACATTAGCTAAGAATAAAAATTATTACGATGCCTCAACTGTTCGTTTGAACAAGGTAAACATGAAGGTTGTTAAGGACCAACAAACCGGATTAAATGAATATCAAACTGGTTCATTGGACGAACTTTCACTTTCTGGAAAACAACAAGTAAAGAACTTTAAGGGTTCTAAAGAATTACATACGTACAAAACGATGTATTCAAACTATTTAGAACTAAATGAACAAAAAGATCCTGAATTTAAGAATTTAAAACTAAGAGAAGCGCTATCATTAGCTATCGATAGAAAAGACTATGTAACCGATGTATTAGGGGATGGCTCAAACCCAACCAAAGGCTTTGTTGCTGATGGTCTAGCTAACTACAAGGGCAAGGATTTTGCTGCGGCAACTTATGTAAAAGGAACTGCTGATTACAACTTAGACAAAGCTAAGAAGCTATGGAAGGAAGGACTAAAAGAAGTCGGTAAGAATTCTTTGAACCTAACCTTAACTTATGACGATACTGATGTTGCTAAGGCAACAACTGAATACTTACAAGCTGAATTCCAAAAATTACCAGGATTGAAAGTAAGTAATGTTAACCTTCCTCGTCAACAAAGAATCTCACGATTATTTAGCGGTAACTTTGACTTAGTAGTAACCGGATGGGACCCAGGCTATGCTGATCCAATCTCAGCTTTGAACATCAGAACATCAAATAGTTCAATCAACTTTAGTAAGTGGCAAAATTCTGAATTTGATAACTACATCAACAAGTCAAACGCTGTCGACGCTAATAACCCAGCTAAGAGATGGGATGATTTAGTTAAAGCAGGTAAGCTAGTAAATAAAGAAGTAGGTGCGGTACCTTTCTATCAAACATCTAACCCAGTTGCATTAAAGACCAACGTTAAGGGTGTTACCTTTAACCCAGTTGGTAGTTGGGACTTCTCACATGGTTATGTAGAATAACCAAACAAAAAAGACCTAGAAATCTAGGTCTTTTTTTATTGCATTAAAACTTCAATGTGATTGCAGCGTAGTCCAAGTTCATTGGCATTTGGCTCTTTGGAAGTAGTAGAACGTTTCCTGCGAAACCAATGGTAGTGATTGCTAAATCATTTAAAGTCTTGTTGTAACTTTCTTCGCTAATGTATAGAGTATCAATCTTACCGGATAGTGCGTTTGAAATAATATCGCGTAAATCGGTTGCGACTAAACGGTGATCACTAGCTTTTTCGTATTTAATTTTGTTGTCGTTTGCTAACTTATCGAAGAATTGTTGGTTCAATTCATCAATCATTTCAGAAATCTTGTCGGGACCAAGATCGTCCATATCAACCTTGCTTACGATGTCCTTCGCAAATGTCTTTTGGTCAGCTAATTCGTTGAATAACTTACGGTTTTCTTCACTGGCAACCACCACAGTTTGTAAGTAGTCATCGTCATCAAATAAATCGCTTAGGTATTCTTTAACCAACATGAAGTACTTATTCTTGTCGTTGTTTACAAGGACCGGAATTGGCTTGTTCACAAGGTTTAAGATGCTAAAGTGACCATTATCAACTCTTAGTAGCTTAAAGTCGGTATCGCGTAGGATTAAAACGCGGTAGTGAAGTTGACTTTCGATTTCCTTGATTAGTTGCGCCACATTCATGGTGTCATCGATTGAGATTTGGGTCTTAACTGGTTGAGTTAAGTCAAATGAATGGATAGCTTTAAAACTAACGTATAGTGCGACACCAGAACCATTTCCGATGTGTTTTGCGCGATCAAAGTTGAATCTTCTTAATTTTCTTTCGTATCTTGGCCAGATATTTTCGTCGTGTTTTTGAATGAATTCTTCTTTAACAGTTTCGATTAAATTTAAATAATCATTTTTGTTACTAATTTCGTTAAATGAAACAATTAGTGAGATGAATGGCCCTACTTCGTAATCCAAAGTTAGGGTATTTCTAAGCTCGATTGTCGACGTCATAGTCTAACCTCCTTAGATTTATATGTTTATAGTATATCATGATGAGCTAAAAGCGAAATATATTGTGCTATAATTATGCTATATTAAGCTTAAAGGAGGGATAATTATGCTTTTAAACATCCTGTATTACATTATTATAATTAATGAAATTTTGGCATTGATTACAGTCTTTAGAGAAGAACGTGATATTGCTGCAACATGGGCATGGTTATTAGTGCTTTCATTCCTACCTGTGCTGGGATTTTTGATTTATGCATTCGTCGGAAGAAAACTACCTAAAAAACGTTTATTCCGTTTCCAATACAAAGACAATAAATTGATGTATGACATCCTAAAAGAACAGAGCAAGATACATAACAATCCGGAAAAAATCAGAGCTGATGAGGTCTCATACTCATACAGAACACTTGTTAAGCTGTTCAAAACCTCAGACGTTACTGACTTATCTAGAAGAAACCACGTTAAGGTCTTCACCGAAGGTAATCATTTATTTGATTGCATTATTTCTGATATTAAAAACGCCAAAAGTTCAATTAACATCGAATTTTATACCTTCTACGATGACAGAATTGGTCATCGCGTCTTAAAAGAACTAATTAAAAAGGCCAAAGAAGGCGTCAA
This sequence comes from Apilactobacillus sp. EABW-1NA, assembly GCF_030398685.1. Classification (NCBI taxonomy): domain Bacteria; kingdom Bacillati; phylum Bacillota; class Bacilli; order Lactobacillales; family Lactobacillaceae; genus Apilactobacillus; species Apilactobacillus sp. EABW-1NA. The sequence continues at coordinate 18,539 of NZ_JAPDKO010000006.1, read as the reverse complement.
AATCCACGTTATCTACGATAGTTGGGGTTCAATGGGAAACAAGCATCATTTCTTCGACCCATTGCGTGAAGCCGGTGGATTCGTAGAACCATTCCTACACACCCACTCAGCCGTGATGGACTTCCGTTTGAACTTTAGAGATCACAGAAAGATTGTAGTTATCGATGGTAAGTACGGATACATCGGTGGTTTTAACATTGGTGACCAATACCTAGGTCGTAAGAAGAAGTTTGGTAACTGGCGTGATACTCACTTGAGAATCTCAGGTTCTGCCGTTCATCATCTACAAGCCCAATTCATCTTGGACTGGAATGTTACCGACATGGAACACAAGATTGATGTTGAAGAAACCAAGGGCTTCTACTTCCCCAAGGTATACCAAGAAGGTTCTACCAATATCCAAGTGGTATCCAGTGGTCCTAACTCTGATTTACAACAAATCAAATTGGGTTACATCAAGATGATTCAAAATGCCAAGAACTACTGCTGGATTCAATCACCATATTTGATTCCAGACGATAGTGCTTTGGATGCTATCAGAACAGCTGCCATGTCAGGTGTTGATATTAGAATCATGGTACCATGCATGCCCGATCACCCATTCGTATATCGTGCAACTCAATACTATGCAAAACAATTATCAAAATATGGTGTCAAAATTTACTTCTACGAAGATGGATTTATTCACGCCAAGACTGTCTTGGTCGATGGTAAAATCGCGTCAGTTGGTTCCGCCAACATGGACTTTAGAAGTTTCAAACTAAACTTCGAAATTAACGCGTTTATCTACGATGAAGGATTGGCTGAACAATTACACTCAATCTACGTTAACGACATCAGAAGCAGTAAATTAATGACTTATGCGGACTTTGACAAACAATCACGTTGGTTGAAATTCAAACAAGTATTCAGTCGTTTATTCTCACCAATTCTATAAACTAAAAAAATCCCACAAAATGTGGGATTTTTTGTTTACATCCAGTTCCATGGATCGTCACGCCACTTACGTAGCACGACTAATTCATCGTCTGAAATACTGTTTTCTGCTTTGGCTTGTTCGATAATTGTGGAGTAGTTGGTTAGTGTATCAAATTCAATACCAGCTTCCTTGAAATTCTTAGTGCTGTCAGGAAGTTCGTATGAGAAGATGGCTACGACACCAATCACGTTGTAACCTTCGTTCTTAAGTGCTTGCGCGGCGTTTAAAACGCTCTTTCCAGTAGAAAGTAAGTCATCAATTAAAACGATTGGGGCGTTGTCGTCGATGCTTCCTTCCATTTGTTTACCACGACCATGATCCTTTGGTTTTGAACGCACATAAATCATTGGAAGGTCCATCTTGTCGGCAACGATGGCTGCATGGGGGATTCCGGCGGTTGCGACACCACCGATTACTTTTGCTTCGGGAAACTTGTTTCGGATTAATTCTGCTAAACCATCCGCGATGTGGGTACGGACTTCTGGGAAACTAATGGTGATTCTGTTGTCGGTGTAAATTGGTGCCTTGATACCTGATGCCCAAGTGAATGGTTCGTTTGGTGATAGGGTTACTGCGTTAATTTTTAAAAGGTCTGAAGCGATTAATTGGTTAGTATTCATTATTTGATTCCTCCATTAACTGCGTTGTAGATATCTTTATATGTTTGAACCGGATTGTTTGATTGGGTGATGCTTCTACCCACGACGATTCCGCTGGTGTTTAATTCAAACGCCTTTGTTGGTGTCACGACTCTCTTTTGGTCGTCGACACTGTTGCTGGGAAGGCGAATGCCGGGATTGATGCACTTAAATTCATTGGAAACGGATTGATGGATCAGGTCGTTTTCTAGTGCAGAAGAGATGACGCCATCGGCACCGCTTTGACTGGCCATTTTAGCCAAGTGGGATACCGATTCGGCCATTGAAACAGGGACTAATTCTTCATCGTGGAGTTGTTCTTCTGATGTTGAGGTTAGTTGAGTCACTGCCAGTAATTGTGGTGCGTCGACACCTGCTTGGTTAGCACCTTCGTCTAGTCCACGTCTGGCAGCCTTAATCATTTCGCTTCCACCAAGTGAATGAACGGTAGTGAATTGAACATTCAATTGGCCGATTTGCTTGGCTGCTTGTTGTACAGTGTGTGGAATATCGTGTAGTTTTAAATCCAAAAAGACATCGATATTTTGATTGCGCAGCGCTCTAATGATACTTGCTCCTTCTCGATAGAATAGTTCCATTCCAACCTTTACCGCTAAAGGTTTGACATCCTTAAACGGCTCCAAAAATTTTAAAGCATTGGGTGCATCGACAAAATCTAGTGCAATGAATACTGGTTTCATACGTTTCCCTCCAACAAAAAAGTCGTATAGACTCAGAGACTATACGACAAATTAGGGTCCACTTATTCCGTTCGTCGATTTACTAGCCTCTCTGGACTAATTTAAAATCATATGTTGAGTACAATATACGCTTTTCTCAGAATAAAGCAACCAAAAAATGAAACTTGCATTAGAAAAAATTAAAGCGTATAGTTTTATAAAATATCTCAAACAGATATTTCAAAAAAATAAGGAACGACAGTGAGCGTTCATTTTGGAGGAATTGAATAATGGAAAACACGCAAGACCACACTTCAACGACTAAGGCTCAAAAATGGGTTTTAGCATCGACATCGATTGGACAAATGCTAGAAAGTATGGATATCTCATTCATCTCATTTGCAATGTCTTCAATCATTATCGGTTTACACATTAGTACTGCAGCTGCTGGAATGCTTTCAACAGTTACTACTTTTGGATCGTTGTTGGGTGGTATTTTATTTGGTCTTTTAGCTGACCGTTTCGGTCGAGTACGTATTTTGACCTACACCATCTTCATTTTCGCCATCTCAACTGCCGGAATTATGTTCGCCCAGAATTTTATTACTTTTGCTATTTTACGTTTTTGTGTCGGCCTAGGTGCCGGGGGTGAATATGGTTCAGGTGTTGCCATGGTGGCTGAATCATTCAAGAAAAAGCAATTAGGAAAGTCAGTGTCAATCACCACAATCGGTGGTCAAGTTGGATCAATGATGGCAGCCGTGTTAGCCGCAATCATGATTCCAGCATTTGGTTGGCGTTCACTTTTCCTAATCGGAATTATTCCAATATTCTTTGCCTTCGTAATTAGAAAGAACCTAACCGAAAGCCAAGATTTCATCGATACAATGGAAACAGGCAAGCGTCCTAAGGTTTCTGTAAAGAAATTATTCGCAACACCAAGATTGGCATACCAAACTATCGCATTAATCGTGATGGTAATTGTGCAAATCGCCGGATACTACGGTCTAATTAACTGGTTACCTTCAATCATGCAAAAGAAACTTGGTTTAAGTGTTGCCGGCTCATCACTATGGACAATTGTTACTATTATCGGTATGAGTGCCGGGATGTTAACATTCGGGACCATCCTAGATAAGATTGGACCTAGAAAGGCCTTTGGATTATTCCTACTAGTCGCTTCTGTAGCTGTATACGGAATTACATTCTCATTCAATGGTTTCACATTGCTACTAGCATCAACCGTACTTGGTTTCTTCTCAAACGGTATGTACGGTGGATACGGTGCCATCATCAGTCGTCTATACCCAACCGAAGTTCGTTCCACTGCAAACAACTTCATCATGGGATTCGGACGTGCAATCGGTGGATTCTCACCAGCCATTATTGGTTTATTGATGGAAAGCCATTCATTACTAGTAATCATGGCAATGCTATCAGTACTATACCTAATCAGTTTCATCACTATGATGACTATTCCTGCATTGAAGGGTCTAGCTACTGAAGAATAAGCATTTATTCTGACGAATTAGGTTTTACATGTAATAATAATATATAAACTAAAAACCTCCCGTGCCGGGAGGTTTTATTGTACATAACTGAGGGGGCATTTTAATGTTATACGGACTCGGTATTTTAGCCGGATTGGTCTTACCCATTCAGACCTCGGTCAATACAAACCTGAAGAATCGAGCTGGTGGATCACCATTCCTAGCTTCAATGCTATCGTTTACGATTGGAACCATCGCGTTACTTTTCGCCACTTTGTTGAGTGGCCAATCACTATTCTTTTCTAGTCACTTGTTTACAAGCCAACCAGCATGGATTTGGTTGGGCGGATTGTTTGGTGTCATTGGTTTAACCACTAACGTTTTAATCTTCCCTTATCTAGGGGCGGTGCAAACGGTGATTATGCCAATTACCGGTCAAATCATCATGGGGATGATTATCGATAACTTCTCCTTGTTTGACGCTGACCACCATGCTTTTACCATCATCAGATTAATCGGAGTCATTCTACTAGTTGTTGGTATCTTGATGGTTGTCCTAGACAAGAAGGCAAGCGATGGTTCCGATAAGGCCAAACAATTACCTTGGCAGATTTTAGGAATAGTCGCAGGGATGTTTCAAGCTTCCCAAGCACCAGTTAACGGTCACCTAGGAGTAGTGCTTCACTCGCCAATTCATGCGGCCTTTATCTCATTTTTAGTCGGTACCATCATCTTATTTGTGATTACCGGACTAGTTGATCGTTCTTACGTTCACGCCAAAGATGCGATTGGAAAGGGCAATCCTTGGTGGATTTGGCTCGGTGGTGTCTTGGGTGCCATCTTTGTTTTATCAAACGCATTCCTAAGTCCACAAATCGGAGCCGGAACTACCGTTGTTTTAGTCCTATTGGGTAACTTATTCGGTAGTGTAATGGTCGACAAATACGGCCTATTGAATTCACCGAAAAAACCGGTTGGCATTATGAAATATATTGGTTTAGTCGTGATGTTAATCGCTGTTGCGATTATCAAATTGTATTAAAAAAGAGACCTCGATGGGTCTCTTTTTTTATATTAATATAATAATTAAATCAATTATAGTTTTAGCAAGAAATATACCAACGAAAAATGCAACTTCAAATACTAATAAGTTTTTTTGATATTGCCAATCCGTTAGCGGATAAAATTTCTTGTTGGATTCGTAGAAAATGATTAATGACAATATAATCGCAATTACTCCAAATATGATTTCAAACAGATTTGCTCCTTCGGGATCCAATAATATATATTGAGTTAAATCACCCAGTACTAATAAACTGACCCCAGTTTCGAATCCAGTTAAAGCCATATTGACTAATTGAGACAAATGTTGCTTCTTCATTAAAAAATACTCCTATAAATTATTATTTTAGGTTATTGATAATTAGCGTCAGTATAACCTTACCCAGGGATCCACCAATTAGTATTGATACATCGTATACTGCAAAATGTAGCAAGTAACGAAAATTTGATCCTAAAGGATATACCATAATTATTCTCAGGAACATGTATATGATTAGAAGGCCAATCGAAACCATTAATATAATGGAAAGGCCAAAATATATATATGAAGATTTAATAAAATCAATTTGCCATGAATATAGAATTGTTAGTGCTAATTCCGCTGTAAACCCTAGGACAATTCCAATACTGGCTAATTTGATTAGTCTATTTTTTGTCTTATTATCCACTATATTTCCCCCATAACTAGAATAGTTAAGTAATATTCTAATTATAGTGTAGGAAAAACATCTTACTATGGAATCTGTTTAAACTTATATAAAATTTTAATATCATAGAAATAAATTAATAAAGTAGAACATTTTTAATCATTAATTGATAAACAATTGTAGGATGAACTTACCAAACATTCCACCCAAAATAACCATGACATCATAAAAGACAAATGATGTGAAGTAGCCTTTAATAGGCCACTTTTCGTCACTTTTTACGATACCAAGATAAGAAAAAAGAAAAACGACACCACAAATAGCAATTCCGCAGATGGAAAAGAAAACATCTATTGTTGATGAGCTAATTATTCTTGATGTCCAGTTATCAAAAATGGTTAAAAATACTTCTGCTAAAAATCCTAATGAGAGACCGACCAAAATGAGAAAGGAAAGTCGTAACTTAGTAGATTTTTTCATGATAGTATTTTTCCTCCATTGATGTTACTTAATATGTATTTTATAGCCTAAATGTATTATAACTAAAAAATATAAAAAAGTTATAAATGTTGTCTTATTAACGTTTTGAGCACAAAAAAAGCGTCTAAATTTAGACGCAATGTATAATTTTTTCATCTAATTGAAGTACTTATCGAGTGATTTTGCGACATCTTTTGCGACGTGTTCTTGGTAAGTAGAACTTTGAATATATGGAAGATCGTGTGAGCTATCCATGAATCCCATTTCACACAAGATTGCCGGACGTTTGTTTTCACGTAAAACGTAGTAGTCACCAAATGATACCCCACGATTTGAAACGGGGAGGTTGTCTAAACCGTCTGCGACTTGGTCAGCCACCTTGACCGCATTCTTGTGGTAGTTGTAGATCCCGTAACCGTTGGCTCTACCGTATCCGTTATCGGAATTGAAATGGAAACTAACGAAGAGGTCGGCGTGGTAATCACTGGCCATATCTGTTCGTTTTTTCAATGTCACGTAAGTATCAACGGTACGAGTCATCACGACATTGACGTGGCGTTTTCTTAACTCGGCGGCCACCTTTTTAGCGGTTTGTAAGGTATACGTTTTTTCCATGTACTTTTGGTTGGCTGAAAGGGTCCCTGAATCGCCACCCCCGTGGCCAGGATCAATAATGATTGTTTTTTGGGCTAACTTATCGCCGGTTTTGACGTCGTAATCATCGACGCCGACTAACCATGAAGGCACCCAACCCTTTTGACCGTTATATTTGGTGTACCACCAATTATTTTTGGACTTGATGATACTCAAATGACGACCATGTGGAATTGTTTCGACAACTTTTGATTCGTCATTGGGTTGTTCGCGTAGATATAAAGTAGCGGCATCAACCTTAGGTAATGATAAAAATCTGGCTAATTCGATTATTAAAATTACTAAGAGGATAAAAGTTACGACACCGCGGTAAATCAGCTTGTTGTTTGGTGTTTCCCTGAATCTAGTTATAAAACGATTAACCAAATTATCACCCCGATTGTATTATGTATGTTAAAATCAATTATATAACAAAAATTAATATATATCAGATGTTTGATTGTTTTCATAATCAGACTACAATGATATATAAATAATTGAGACAGTGAGGATTAATGATGAATACAGAATCCAATTTAATCTTATCAGTACGCGATTTAGACGTAGCTGTTAAGAACCGTAAATTAATTAACGATTTGTCTTTTGATATCTTCGCCAAGACCTTAACCTGCGTTACCGGTGAAAATGGTGTTGGGAAGACAACATTAATAAAGACTATTTTAAAACAATTTAATAAAAATGAACACGTCCAATCCAAAATCAAACGATCAGACATGCAATACATTCCTCAATTAAGAAATATTGATGATGACTATCCATTGACCGTCTTTGATTTTATCGGATTAGGGTTACAACATTCAATATTGCCATGGTTAAGCAAAAAAGAAAAACAAAGTGTCCAAAAAGTTATCGAAATGACCAAGTTACAAGATTTGGCCAACACACCTTTGGGTAGTTGTTCCGGTGGGGAACAACAACGTGTCTACTTGGCTCAAGCATTGGTATCACAACCTAAGCTACTAATCTTGGACGAAAGTACCGCCAGCTTGGATAAGGAAGCCAAATTCATGCTATTAGACGTAGTTAAAAGCGTCATCGCTGAAACCGGAGCTTCCGTACTATTCATCACCCACGATCCGGTTTTAGTACAACAATATGGTGACTATGATTTAAACATTGCCAATCAAGCCGGCACCATTAAACCAGTGAAGGAGGCCCAATAATGTTAGAAATGTTAAGTTATCCATTCATGCAATACGCCTTTGTCGCTAGTTTCTTCATCTCCATTCTATGTGGATTGATGGGGGTATTCGTGGTTGCTAGAAAGACTGCTTTCTTCACCCACACACTTTCCGAAATCAGTTTCTCAGGGGCATCATTTGGTGTTTTCTTGGGAACCAATCCAATTTTAGGAATGCTATTATTCACCGTTTTAAGTTCATTGATGATTGGTACCGTTGGTTCAAGGGTGAGCCGTCGTGAATCATCAATCAGTGTCTTTTCGGTATTCTTTATCGGATTAGGAATTTTATTCCTATCGTTGGCCGATACTCAATCCAGTTATGCTACGAACATCTTATTTGGTAGTATCGTCGGAATTAGTTACAGCAATGTACAAACATTGGTAGGCTTAAGTATCGCCATCATTGTAATTACTACTTTGATTTACAGAAAACTAAAATACAACTCATTTGATAACGTTGGTGCTAGTTTTAACTCCCGTGCCAACACCTTAGTATCAGTGATTTTCTTGATTCTATTGGCATGTACTGTCAGCGTGACAGCTCAAATTGTTGGATCACTTCTAATCTTTGCTCTATTGACCATTCCAGCCTCATCAGCACGCTACTTCGTGCACAGTATCTGGTCAATGACCATTTTGACATTTGTCTTTTCTTTAATTGGGACTTGGTTTGGTCTATACTTAAGCTTTGTAACGAACCTACCAGTGAGTTTCTTTATCGCAACAATCGAAACAATCATTTATATTATTGCGGTAATCTATGATAAAGTAACAAGAATTTAATACAAACTTTATTAACGTAACACTGATGTTTTGTTATACTGTTCTCAAATAGTTTTTTAAGGAGATGTCCTACATTATGAAAGCATGGAAGAAAATTTTACCTGCAGTTGCAGTTTTAGGATTAGTTTTAACTGCTTGTGGACAAAAGAAAAGCGACAATAGTGATGCATCAAGTTCAACTTCAACTACTCAAACTAGCAAGATGAGCTCATCATCATCATCAAGCAATGACAAAATTGCAAACAAATTAGGAAATGAAAAGCTACCACAAAGCAATGGTTTGGACTCAAACCAAAGCGTAAATGCTAAGTTGGACGGAAACAAGACCAACTTTACAATTAGCTACTTAAACAATGGTTCAACATACGCTACTTACACTAAGCACACTTATGAAAGTGATTCAGCTGCAATGCAACAAGTTGGCTACCAAGCTGCTGCAAACGTTGCTGGTCTACCATCAGTTAACTTAGGTTACAACGTTGTTGGTCACTCAGATAAGGGTGCCGGACAAGAATACATCCAAGCAAACTTTGGTAACTGGTCACTACTAACACACGGTAGTAACTTCGGTAAGTACAAGGGTGCAGCAACTACTAAGGGTAAGACCGTAGTAAGTTACATCCAAAACCACAACCTACCAGTTCCAGAAAGCAAGGGTAGCATTACCGCTGAAATTGACGGTTCAGCAACTATTACTTGGCAAATGGGTAATGACGTTTACTCAATTAAAGCTAACTCTCTAAACACAGCATTAGAAATGGTAACTTCACTTAAGTAAATGCATTAAAAAAACCAGGTTATTTTGACCTGGTTTTATTGTGACAAAAAATATTCGAAATGAAGGTATTGGAAAATGTATGATTCTAAAAAAATAAAACATTTATTATTTTCCGCGGCGTTAGGATCAACAATGGCCTTATCTTTGAATGGTATCAAGTCTCACGCTGATACAACTCAATCATTTAAACCATACACACCAGTGGCCTATGATATTTCTGAATTTCAGGGGCAATTAAATGATCAACAAGTAATGAATTTAAAGAATGAAGTTAAATTCGTTGTTTTAAGAATTCAAGATGGTCAATATCATGATCAACAGGTAAATAATAATATCAGCTTGATGGACAAGTATGGGATTCCATACGGTGTATACAGCTACAGTAGATACACCAACTCTGCTCAAGCCCAAGAAGAAGCACAACGTCTACATTCACTAGCCCCAAACGCTAGATTCTATGTAAACGACTTTGAAACTGGTTTTACCAACACGTCCGATCAAAATGCGGTCAGTTGGGCAAACGCGATGAAACAACTAACCAATCAACCGGTTATCTTGTACAGTTCACAATCAATCTTGGATCAATTCCAACAAAGTACTTTGAATGCTTACAGTGCGGTATGGTTGGCTAATTACACCAACTACACCCCAAATCCAAAGTACAACTATGATTTGTGGCAATACACTGACAAGTACCAAAGTAAGGCACTAGGTGAAGCACTTGATGCCGACACTATTCCGGTTGGTGGTCGTAAGTTAGCATTCTGGACCACCGAAAAGACTGCTAACGGTCACAAGCGTACTGTTGCTAAGACAGGAACCGCTAGACACATCAAAAAACATGCTACAGCCAATGTTTTACATAAGGCCGCTAAGACACAAGTGATTACTAAGACTACCTCTGCAAAGGCTAAAAAGGTCCAATACACACCACTTGTTAATAAAGTAAGTCATCACACCAAGAAGCATGTAAAACGTGCATATCGCATGAAAAAACAAGCTACAAAGAAGATTGCAACTGCTAACAATACTTACCAATATGCAAGTGCTACAACTAAAAAGGTGAGCCACAAGAAGGCTTACAAGAAGCACGCTAAAAAGCATAGTAAGTACACCTACAAGCTAAACCATGCTACAAAGAAACGTATTGCAAAAAAACATGCTAAGAAGTACAAGAAGCATACTAAGAAGAAATATACTTACAAGTTAGCTAAGAAGAAGACTCGTAAGCATGCTAAGTACAAGTACGCAAAGAAGCTTACTTACAAGGTTAAGAAGAACCTAAAGCACAAGAAGTTACATCATTCTTATAAAACTAAGAAGCATAACAAGGCTAAAAGACACTACAAATACAGTGTGAAGAAGATTCATCATAAGCACGCCAAGAAAATGATTTACCGTGCAGCCTAAAATAAAACGTCTGATCGAAACGATTAGGCGTTTTTTTGTTGTATTAATTTTCTTCTTCGTATACAATAATGACCAACGGTCAATTTAGAAAAAGGAGCCAATCATGAATATTAAAACTGCTGATGAAAAGCAACAAAAACAAGCGTTGATTGCAGAAACTGCACTCAAGATGTTTGAAGAAAATGATTTTTATGATATCTCCATCAACGCGATTGCGCAAAGAAGCCACGTCGCAAAGGGAACGGTCTTTAACTACTTCAAGACCAAGGAAAATATATTCATGCACCTACTTTTGGTGGGATATCAGGATTTCTTTTTACAAACACTAAACCAATTACAACAAGCCAAGCTAACAACCGTAGATGAACTAAAATCGTTTCTACTAGCTAACACTAAGGACTTAATTGAAAACCACCTAACATTAATTAAGTTAAACGCACTACGCGGACCCGTTTTAGAGGGAAAGGCATCTAGGGAAGAGACGATTGAAGGTCGCAAGAAGTTATATGAAGTCCATGAACAACTAGCACAGTTCATTCAAGATTCATTTCCATCAATCGATGTCAAAACTGCCAACAAAATCTTCATTATTCAAAGTAGCATTTCCAGTGGATTGATTAATCTATCGAATTTGGATTCATTTAACCAAGAACCGATTCCGGGAAATATGGATGACTTCAAAGTTAGTATCCTAAACGACTCAATGGAAACTTTCGACTTTTACCTAACGGGGTTACTTGGTAAATAAAGGAGTAACTATTATGAAACAAGCAAACATTCGCAACTTCTCGATTGTTGCCCACATCGACCATGGAAAATCGACGTTGTCCGATCAAATCATGAAGATGACTGACACCTTTATTTTCCGTGGCAATGAAGAACAGGTCTTAGACGACATGAAGGTCGAACAAGACCACGGGGTAACCGTTCGCTCAAGAACCGTCCGCAATATTTATCGTGACAACGATGGTCAAGAATACGAATTAAACTTAATTGATACGCCGGGGCACGTCGACTTTAACTACGAGGTTGAAAAGAGTGTGTCAGCCAGTGACGGGGTTATCTTGTTGGTGGATTCGACCAAGGGAGTTCAAGCCCAAACGGTTGCCAATTACCGTATCGCTAAAAACAACAACCTAGTGATTATTCCGGTCATCAATAAGGTCGACAACCAAAGCGCCCAAGTCGATATGTGTGAACAACAACTATACGAATTAGACGAATCATTTTTAGAACACGACATTATCCATATCTCAGCAAAAACCGGTTTGAATGTCGATCAAGTCCTAGAGGCAATCGTCAACCGCATTCCAAGTCCCAAGGGTGACGAAACCAAACCATTAAAGGCTATGATATTTGATTCTCACTATGATTCATATCAAGGAGTTGTCGCGTACGTGAAGGTCATTGATGGGGTGATTCAGGCTAACGATAAACTAATGTCGATGAACCAAAAGGTGAAGTTTGAAACCCCAGAAGTGGGAATCTTTAGCCCGCAATTACTACCATTAAAGGAATTAAAGCCTGGTGACATCGGTTATGTCATCACGGGAATCAAGGACCCATCCGACGTTCGTGTCGGGGACACCATCACCGGACAATCTCGTCAAACCAATCAGGCAGTTGCCGGATATCAACCTGCTCACAGTGTCGTCTTTGCTGGAATTTATCCCAAGGATGCCGACTTTGATGATTTAAAAGTAGCGATGGAGAAGTTGAAACTAAACGATTCTTCAATTGAATTCGTTGAACATGTTTCAAATTCACTGGGACCGGGATATCGCTGTGGATTTTTGGGGATGTTTCATCTCCAAATCGTCCGCGAACGATTAATTAATGAGTTTGGGATGTCCGTGATTATCACGTCACCAAACGTTAACTATTGCTATACAACCAAGAATGATGCGACACTAAAGACGATTAATAATCCGTCTGATTTACCTGATTTTTCGGTCTTAAAGACAATTGAAGAACCCTTCAATAAGGTTGTCATTGAAACACCGAGCGAGACGGTTAACGATGTGATGACACTACTAAGTAAGAGTCGCGGAGTCCTATTGGATATGGATAACACGGATCAATTGGTTAAGATGATCTACAGTGTTCCGTTAGCCGAAATCGCGTTTAACTTCTTCAATCAATTGAAGTCAATTACCCATGGTTTTGCGACTTATGACAGTCAATTCATGGAGTATGTTGAATCAGATATAGTTAAAATCACGATTGATGTGAACTATGCACCGGTGGATGAACTAACCTTTATCGTTCACCGCTTGAGTGCCGAAAAATTGGCTCAAGAAATCATTCATAAACTAAAGTATGTAATTCCCCGCAAACTATATCCAATGCCTGTACAGGGATATATTGAGGGAAGAGTGGTGGCTAGAGTCGATGTACCACCATTGAGAAAGAATGCAGCAGTTAGTGGCGATAAAAAGAGTGTTTCAAAGAAACAAGCACTATTGCGTCGTCAAAGTTTGAATAAACGAAAGAGTGCTATTGAAGCCATTCAACTACCACAATCGGTATTCGATGCCATCTTAAATATTGAATAAAAAAAGCACCCAAGCTTAAGCTTGGGTGCTTTTTATGATCGAAAGATATTATTTTACAATTTGGCAAAATTCGATCTTTTCGTGATTAGGACCTTGAATGTTGAAGAAACGAATTCCGTTTTCCCAGAAAGTTGGGATTGATTGGATTTCGTCGTCTAAAACATCGAAGCCTTGTTCTTTAGCGGCTGCGAATGCTTTATCAACATCAGTACAGTTCATTGAAATATGGTTGATAGCACCATTTTCCATTGCAACTGGATCGCCTTCCCATGTTTCAACGGTTAGGTTACCGTATCTCATGAAGGCACAACGGTTTTCACCATTGTGGAATAAACCAGCTTGGTCAAAACCAAGTGATTTGTAGAATTCGATAGTTTTATCTAAGTCTTTTGATGGGATACCTACGTGTTGTAGACCATCAAAGTAATCGTTTAAAGCCATAATTTAAGCCTCCAAAAATTAGTCAGAAACTTTAACAACACACTTACCAGTTAGGTTTGAAGTACCGTTTAGGACACTTTCAACGTCTTCTAGAGAGATGATGTTGTCAATAATCTTTTCAACATTAACTTTACCACTTTGTAGTAGGGCAATAGCATCTTCGAATGAGTTAGGGTTGATGAATGCACCTTGGATAGTTAATTGTTTCTTGAATACTTCGTAAGTGTTCATGCTGAATTTTTGATCTGGAGCACCAACACCGAACATCAATACTTGAGCACCCTTAACAGTTGCTTCGATTGCTTGTTCTTGAGTAGCTGGTTGACCAACGGCTTCAATAACAACGTCGTATTCGGCTGGAATTTCTTCCTTAGTAGTGTTGATAACACGGTCGATGTTTAGCTTTTCTTTTTCAGCAGCTAATTTGTCATCATGACGACCAGTTAAGTCAACTTCTTTAACACCGTATGAACGTAGTAATTGTGCAAAGATTAGACCCATGTAACCATCACCAATAACTAGAGCTTTTTGGTAAGGTTTGATGTTTAATAAGTCCATACCGTGAACGGCACATGAGATTGGTTCACAAGTAGCAGCTGACTTCAAGTCAACGTTGTCTGGTAACTTGTAAACAACTTGAGTTGGGGCAGTGAAGTATTCTTCTAGACCACCATTTCTAGTAACACCAACGGCTGATAGGTTGTCACATAGTTCTGGACGAGCTGTACGACAGTAGTCACACTTACCGCAGTAGATGTTAGGGTCAACAGTAACACGGTCACCAACTTTAAGATCAGTAACGTCTGAACCTACAGCTGAGATAACACCTGAGTTTTCGTGACCTAATACGATTGGAGGAACAGCGTCAGCTGAACCTGGTAGACCATTGTATAGTGCGTAGTCAGTACCACAGATACCAGCGTATTTTGCGTTGATAACAACTTCGTTTGCCTTTGGTTCTGGCATTTCAGTGTTTTGGATTTCTAATTGTTTCTTGCCTGTTAAAACTAATGCTTTCATAATTCAAGATCCTTTCCAAATTGAATTTTAAGTATTATTTTTTATGCAGCTGTGAATTAATTAAGACTTTCACAAACTTACAAGTATTATAATAACTCATTTTTAAAAAAATGAAAGTGTTTTGATGAAATTTAATTCTTAAGTTTATTTAAAAGTCACGAAAAAACGGCGTATAACGTTGATGTAATAACGTTTTACGCCGTGTAACTTTTTTTATAAAAATATTCGATCAATTCAATTTTAGATTGTGTAAAACTGAACTTATTTAACTTGGTGCTTAATCAAAGCATCTGCCAAAGCAAAGTTTCCGTAGGTTGCAGAGCCGTTTCCATCAAGGGTTGGAGTTGAAATGTATTCTTCTAAGTTCTTAATGTCAATATAGCCATTTAATAGCTTAGAAAATTCAAATCTAACCTTTTTGAGAAATTTTTCACTAACTACGCCACCGCCAAAAATAATTTTGGCAGGTCTGAAGGTTAGTGTAGTTTGCAACGCAGCTTGTGCTACGTAGTAGGCCATGATGTCCCAAACGTGGTTAGTTTGCGCAACTTCTTGCCCCTTCATACCTAGACGAGCTTCGAATGTAGGTCCACAGACTAGTCCTTCAAGACAGTCCTTGTGGTATGGACAGATTCCATCGAAATCTAGATCGTCTTCGTGACGTTTTAACTTCACGTGACCCATTTCAGGGTGACCCATGTCTCCTACAAATTGTCCATTAATGATGATTCCAGCACCGACACCGGTACCGATAGTGTAATAAACCAAAGAATCTAATCTTTGGCCGCTATTTTTTAGATTAACGTATTCTCCGAACACTGATCCGTTAACGTCAGTTGTCCAATACATTGGAATATCGAATTCTTCTTTAAATACTCCCAAAAAGTTTTCATTTGACCAACCAGGCTTGGGAGTTTCGGTAATGTAACCGTACTTGGTGGAATCTTTTCTAATTTCAATTGGGCCGAATGATGAAATACTTAGTGCGGCTAAATCTTCAAATTGCTTGAAGAAGTCGATAGCTTTGCTAAAAGTTTCAGCAGGGGTAGTGGTAGGAATTACCAAACTATCTAACACTTGGTAGTCAGTGTTACCCACAGCACAAACGAACTTTGTGCCTCCAGCCTCTATGCTTCCCAGTAACATAAAGTTATTGCTCCTTATTTATATCTTCTTATCTTATCTATAAATCGGTTTTAAAATGGTTTTAAAAATTTTTTATCTAAGATTTTAAGTTTTGTTTTTAATGTTTTTTAATTTTAGTTATCACTCTCTAATTATGATAAGTTTTAACAGACTAAATGTCAAAGTAAAAATGCTAATTGGTATAGTAAATATACGACGTATGATAAGATTTATTATTATGGATGTTTATAAATAGAAAGGATAATTTTAGATGAGAAGAGTACTATACATATTTATTCTAGCCTTTATTGGCGGTATTTTGCGTGGATACTTCACGCTTTTAGCTGGCGATGATCACTTTATCGCAACCATCATAATTAACTTAATTGGTGCGTTTGTCTTAGCGTTTATCACTGGTGCACTTCCTTATTTAATTGAGGTATCTAATGATTTAATGACAGGACTAAGTGTTGGCTTAGTTGGTGGGTTTACCACTTTTTCAACATTTTCATTCGACAGTGTCAATTTGCTTTTGAACCATAAAATTGGTATAGGTCTTTTATACGTATTAGTGAGTCTAATCGGAGGTTTAATATTAGCTCAGATTGGAACTAAATTAGGCCAAAGCTTTGAAAATAAGGAGGATCAACTATGATTGAGAGTGTTTTAATCGTTGGTTTGGGTGCCGCAGTTGGTTCTCTAATCCGTTATGGTGTCACCAACGGACTAAAAAAGATGTTTTCGAAAAACGCCTTTCCGGTAGCTACTTTCTTCATCAATATCACCGGATCATTTCTGTTAGGATTGGTTAATGGACAACTACCTAAGAATACTTTTATTCTTGCTTTCTCCATTGCAGTTCTTGGTGGATACACCACTTTTTCTACCTATATGAACGAAACAGTACAATTAAGCACCAAGAAAAAAGAGGTTGCATGTTTTTATTATGTATTAAGTGCTTTGATTGGAATTACCATGGCATTCTTAGGATATGTTATTTAAAACATATAAGCCATAAAGCAAAAGCTTTATGGCTTTTTATGTCTTATCTATTAGTTAGTCTTTTAAGGATAAATGATAATTTGTTATATGCAAAATCATCATGTAAAGGATCCCAAGTGCATTGTAAGTTGTCGAATTGTTTCATTAAACATTGCAGTCGCATCATAAGCTCTATTTTTTCGATTTTGTTTCCATCTTTTGTTTTCCATCCATTATTTTCCCAAGATGATAACCACCCCAAACGAATTGTTTTAGCGAGATGTTCTTCCATAATGTGAACATGTATGTGTTCATGTTGCCATCCTTTGAATAGTAGATCCTCTAAACCATCTATTATTCCGAGAAGTTCAAGTCGATTATCTGTGAGAACATCCTGTTTGGTAGAAACGTGATAGAAAGTATCGTTCTTAAGGATAAGGAATACCCACACGGCGGTACTAGTTAGTGGAGGATCTTTAATACAATCGTTATCATAGTAAACGCCATTAGCATATAACCTAATGTTGTAATCAGCTTCATTGAATTCCGACATAAAGCATCACCTCGATAGATAATAAATAACACCGATATGACATCGGTGTTATTGTTCTTATTGTTGATAAAATAGAGAGGAGTGTTCATAAATGGTGTTATATTCATAGACTTAGGGTTTGTTGTTTTATCAACAATTGAATTCTAACACCGTTACCAAGAATTAGTTCTAAATGTTATATAAACAAATTGATGAAAAGTTATACTTTTGTTATATAATCAAAGTGGAAATTTCCTTATTATTAACATTTTGGTTTTTTATTTTATAAAAAAATATAATCAAAAAAATAAATAAAAAATGAAATATATATGAAATTTATTATTTGGGTTTTGTTGATATATCAGTGTTTAGATAATTATTTCAAAATATTAAGGTTATTAAGCTTTTAATGAGTTTGTTAAATTCCCTTAAGATATGTGGATTACAATTTGCAATGTAGATGATTATTTATCTACATTATTTTTTTGAAAGAGATGATTTAATGCAAAATATTATTGATGTTCTTTCCTCGATGGAACCATATGAGCAAAACGTTGAGGATAATTATGAAAAATATAGAGATTATGTTGTTACAAAAAAATATGTTCCAGATGTAAATAATCAAAGTAATTTGATTTGTTTGGCTAATGTTATTCAAAATATTTTAAAAACTATCCAAATAAAATTGCCCGATGCCGATGATGTAAAGATATATTGTCGAAATAATATCAATGTTTTAATTTCGTTTAGTTATAAAGAGGTCCAATTTGACTTTTCTTTGAATAAAACAAATGAAATTAGTTTTAGATCATACTCGCTTCCTCTTCACAAGCATCGAAGAGGTCATAAACTCTTAACAAAAGAAGTTGATTCAATTAACTCTAGTAATTTTAGAGAAATCGGATTATTTATTGGTCCTATAATAAAGTATATAAATTATCGAAATGAATTATGAATGAATATAAAAAAAGAGACCTGACCTGAACCCCTAAAATTGGAAGATGGTTATGCTATTTTCTGGGAGGAATTGATCCGGTATTCAACCGGTGACATTCCTCCCAGTTTTTGTTTTATACGATAATTGTTGTAATAAGATATATA
>NZ_JAPDKO010000067.1:0-293 GCF_030398685.1 Apilactobacillus sp. EABW-1NA | reverse complement strand
GTTGAGTATTTACGAATAAACTAATATTTTAAAACTCAAAATAACGCGGTGTTCTCGGTTGAAATTGTATTTTTATACAAATTCAATATAGAAATTAAATAATATCTAGTTTTCAAAGAACCAAGTAGAGAGGTAAACCTCTCAAAACTGAATAAGATTGATGAATCTAATGTAAGTTTCCGAAATTTCCTTAGAAAGGAGGTGATCCAGCCGCAGGTTCTCCTACGGCTACCTTGTTACGACTTCACCCTAATCATCTGTCCCACCTTAGACGACTAGCTCCTAAAAGGTTA
>NZ_JAPDKO010000066.1:0-366 GCF_030398685.1 Apilactobacillus sp. EABW-1NA | reverse complement strand
CTACATTTAGGTGGTTGGAGTGTTAAAACCTTTTGAGTTCTGACTTTGATTATTTAACTCAGGGCATTAAAGAGGTTGAAAACTTAAATAAGCATCGTGTTTTTGTTGGATCATTACTTGCTACTGGCAATCGTACGGTTGAATATAATCAAATGATTGCTGAAGTGCAAAATAATGGTGCTGTTATTCATCCAGTAACAAGACAATGGTTAACAATACCTATGCCAGTTGCTGGGAAGCGTACTGCTAGAGAGATTAATGGTTTGTTTTGGCATGTTGCTAAATCAGGACAGAAAACACTTGCAAGAGTTGAAAATGGAAAATTGGTAGTTTACTTCTTATTAACAAAAGAAGTTAAATTACCTG
>NZ_JAPDKO010000065.1:0-496 GCF_030398685.1 Apilactobacillus sp. EABW-1NA | reverse complement strand
ATATCTAATAACACAAATAATGGAACGTTCATTTCTCGCCTTAACTCATTTATTATTTGCGCTTTTTCTTTGTTGGTGATTTTTTGCTTTGAATCAAGGCGTCCAATTTTTCCAAGTATGCAACCTTTGCTTGTAAGTATGTTACTTGTTGTTCAAGTTGCTTATTCTTTTCTTCCAATGACATATCTTTATTATTTTTCATTTTGGGCGGTCTTCCTTTAGGTTTATTTAGGCGACCTTCAGCTGCTAAGCGTTCCCATTGATATATCACAAAAGGAGCGCTTATTCCGAAATGCCGTGCGGCATTTGTTAAAGATTCATGATTTTTAAGTCGCCAATTTATGACCTTTATTTTAAATGAATATTCATAATATGTCTTTGTATTTTTTGAGAAATATTCAATTCCAAATTGTTCAGCTTTCCTAATCCATTCATAAAGGGTCGCAGACCCTTTTATACCATATTTATTAGTAATTTTTGTAAATCCTAAACCATT
>NZ_JAPDKO010000064.1:0-496 GCF_030398685.1 Apilactobacillus sp. EABW-1NA | reverse complement strand
AATTAACTACTGATATCACTTATATTCCTTGCGGAAATAAGATGTTATACCTTTCTACAATAATGGATAGTTTTAATTCGGAAATCATTGCTCATAAAATTTCTAATCATCCAAATACCCAATTGGCATTAGATACATTAAATCAATTAGGCTATTTAAATGGAGCTATTATTCATAGTGATCAAGGTTCCACTTATACTTCACGTGAATTTTATGAATTAGCACGTAAAAAAGGCGCCATCAGAAGCATGTCCCGTAAAGGCACGCCAGCTGATAACGCCATCATCGAATCATTTCACGCCAACCTAAAGACTGAAATGATATACACACAAGCTAAACCTAAAGGTTTGGCTGATACAATCAAGTGTATAAATAATTATATCAAATTTTGGAATAATAAACGAATACTAACAAAATTAGGCAACCAATCACCTGTAGAATACAGAAAATCAGTTGCCCAATTAAATAGTTAGAAAGCTGCTTTTATTTATTTGTT
>NZ_JAPDKO010000063.1:0-515 GCF_030398685.1 Apilactobacillus sp. EABW-1NA | reverse complement strand
GTTGAGTATTTACGAATAAACTAATATTTTAAAACTCAAAATAACGCGGTGTTCTCGGTTGAAATTGTATTTTTATACAAATTCAATATAGAAATTAAATAATATCTAGTTTTCAAAGAACCAAGTATGACACTTACGTGTCAATGGAGAATAGCGGGATCGAACCGCTGACCTCCTGCTTGCAAAGCAGGTGCTCTCCCAGCTGAGCTAATTCCCCATAAATATAAATATGATTGTGACCCCTGTGAGGTCGATGGGCCTAGGGGGACTCGAACCTCCGACCTCACGCTTATCAGGCGTGCGCTCTAAACCAACTGAGCTATAGGCCCAAAGAAGCAAAGAATCATATGAGAGGTAAATCCCTCAAAACTGAATAAGATTGATGAACCTAATGTAAGTTTCCGAAATTTCCTTAGAAAGGAGGTGATCCAGCCGCAGGTTCTCCTACGGCTACCTTGTTACGACTTCACCCTAATCATCTGTCCCACCTTAGACGACTAGCTCCTAAAAGGTTA
>NZ_JAPDKO010000062.1:0-589 GCF_030398685.1 Apilactobacillus sp. EABW-1NA | reverse complement strand
ATCTCGGCAATATCTAATAACACAAATAATGGAACGTTCATTTCTCGCCTTAACTCATTTATTATTTGCGCTTTTTCTTTGTTGGTGATTTTTTGCTTTGAATCAAGGCGTCCAATTTTTCCAAGTATGCAACCTTAGCTTGTAAGTATGTTACTTGTTGTTCAAGTTGCTTATTCTTTTCGTACACTGACATATCTTTATTATTTTTCATTTTAGGCGGTCTTCCTTTAGGTTTATTTAGGCGACCTTCAGCTGCTAAGCGTTCCCATTGATATATCACAAAAGGAGCACTTATTGCGAAATGCCGTGCGGCATTTGTTAACGATTCATGATTTTTAAGTCGCCAATTTATGACCTTTATTTTAAATGAATATTCATAATATGTCTTTGTATTTTTTGAGAAATATTCAATTCCAAATTGTTCAACTTTCCTAATCCATTCATAAAGGGTCGCAGACCCTTTGATACCGTACTTATTAATAATTTTTGTAAATCCTAAACCATTATAATAATCTTTAATGGCAGCTAATTTTAATTCTTTAGAAAACATAAAAGAACCCCTTAGGTTAGATTTCTCCAACTCAAGGGG
>NZ_JAPDKO010000061.1:0-625 GCF_030398685.1 Apilactobacillus sp. EABW-1NA | reverse complement strand
TGGGCGATTTCTTTTGTACTAATCCTTATGGCTATTCATAGTCCAAAAGAGGATGGTGGTAAGAAATGACTATCGACACAATGATTGCGGTAGGTGGTTTTGCTGTTGCAACCGTTTCTGCTTATTCTTCTATGAAGAATGCAAAGAAACAAAATGATAGTGCAGACAGAGAATTCACTGTTGAGTCAATTAAAGAAATCGCTGATAGACAAATCGATTCATATAAGGTTGAAATGCAGGCTAGAACTGAAGATAACGAACGTTCTCAAAAAGAATTAAAAGAAGCTAGATTAAAGTTAACTGACACAATGGCTAGGCTTGATGAAGCTAATGAAAAACTTAGGTTAAATCAAGAAAGTATCAGAAAGATGAATGAAAAGCTTAAAAGTTTAAAGAAGTCATCTGATGAAGTCAAAGATTATTACGAAAAACAAATTACACAGCTTAAAGATGAGAATAGACAACTTAAATCACGTTGCGAATATCTAAAAGCTGAATTAAATAGATACAAAAAAGGGGATATTAATAATGGACTTAACACAACTAATTAACTCAGTAGATCACAAATCACCAATTTACTACATTCTAATTGCAATTTATGTAGTTAGCATGCTTACACCATATT
>NZ_JAPDKO010000060.1:0-692 GCF_030398685.1 Apilactobacillus sp. EABW-1NA | reverse complement strand
GGAAAGCCAACAATTTTATTAAACTCTGATAAAATCATTGTTCATCATGATACTAATATAAATTAGGAGATTTTGTATGAAAAGCAACTATTATAAACCAGTATACGATTTAATTGCAGATAAAAATCCAATTAGAATGTGTTTTGTTTGGAAAAAAATTAATAAAGATGAAGAAACTATTCAAAGTATTGACACAAAGGTAGGTTTTAACTTCACCGTAGAAACTAACGAAATCAATGAAAACGTTAAACATATGTTGTCTGATCCAATTCATTTATCTGTAAACTCACTAACAGATAGTGTTAGCTATAACAAGCTTGCAAATAAATTGATTAGATTTGCAAAAAATAATTCTATCCCAGAATTAGACTTGGAAAATATAAGATTAAAATTTTATTTGTGTGATTTAATTAAGGGTACTGATGAGTATGGTAATCCATTTATTAGTATCTCTGCAATTTTTAGAGAATTTATATCTTAGTAAAAAGGAACAGTTAAATACTGTTCCTTTTTTAAATAAACATCTTTTGTAAGTATGCTTTCTTCTGCTGCTTTAATTGATATAACTTTCTGGATTGTTGTTTAATCAATTTATCTAATTTTGAGAAGAAAGTTCCAATTTTTTGTTGTTCGTCTTCCTTTGGAACCTTTATTGTCATTAATTTAATGTCAGATGAATTTATAGAATCAAA